>CBDUSG010000472.1:0-3550 GCA_965369575.1 uncultured bacterium
AATAATAAGAGGAAAGCCAGGCCATTTCATTCCACATATCATAGAAATACATGGGCGTGTAAGCTCTTATGGTAAGAACGATTGTAGATATCATAAGGCCGAACGAAATGGCAAGCCATAGAAATGAAGTCGCTTCTTTGATTTGTGCAAAGGAGAGACGTCTGACGGGCAGGAGCCATCCAAGCGAATCTTTTAAGCTGGGCTGCCATGAATTTATAACCGGTCTTACCAGCAGCCATAGGCAGTAGGTTGCGCTTACGGAAAGCAGCAATTCGGCTGGACCTCTGAAAGGAGAGGAAAAGAGCAATAAGGCGGAATTAAATCCCATCTTTTGAAATTCATAATGTAATAGCCAGCATAGCAACCAGAATACTACGGAGGACACTATGATGACATATGAAGAGTTTTGTTTTCTCCTGGAATATAAGCCCGAGAAAATCAGCCAGTAACTCGACAGAAGAATGGTCAGATCCAGATGATTCTTGGAGAATTGGAGGAATCGAGGGAGCTTGTATGTTCCCAGTGTATAGACAAAAAGAGAATATATCTCAATGAAACTAAATACAACCCCGGCGGTGATTATGATACCACTGGGGCTCAGGATAGAATTCGCTGCCTCTGCTATATGCTTAAGCTTCTTCAAGTGTATTTCTGAGGGGCTTTCTGAAAGGTCGGCCACGTTCTTCGCTGGATTCCCATTTTGCCGTATGCGCGTATCTTCGGATTATTTTCTGCATAAGCAACCACCTGATAAGCAAGGGCAAGGCGTCTGCCAAACCCTAATCCAGCTCGAACTCATCCTGCCAGTCTCGGGCTTCCTCCCACCTGGGCAGGGCCCGCTTGTCAGACAGGTAGTCGCCCATGGCGTTATCGTACGAGCCCGGATTTGAACATCAATCCATGACCATCAATCAGAGTGCGGATCAAATAGGGACGATGTGGTTGCCTTGAACTCTTGACCGATCGAATTTGATGCGGCCCCTCCCAGGCCATGCTATCTCTCTGTCTCCATCTTTAGAGGCGACCTGTACTTATTAACGGCGTTTCCTCGCGACGAAGAACGCAAAATCCGACTCGAGCATGCCCTCCTTTATCAGCATTGACTCCAGAAGACAGATCAAGCGAAGCAGCGCGTTGTCGATCTCAGAGTTTTCATCATAGTTGTGGATGGTCTCGATCAGCAGGGGATAGGTTATGCTGTGACCCCACGGGCGAATTTCCACCACATCGAGGTGCTCCTTTGCCAGCGGAAGTATTTCATTCGAACGCACGGCCTCACTTGGATCGCCCTTCAAGAAAGCCTCAAGAGGTATCCTTTCGACGTTTGTCCGCACCCGAGTTTCGTCGAAGCCAAGTGTTCTGTATTTTTCCGGAAGCAGAGCATTTATCGCGTTTATGATTTCCAATTGCTTGTCCGTCCATTGGAGCCGCGCCGGGCCGATGTAATCACTGGCCCAGAATATCCCGTCATCGGTAAGCGCTCCGCCGACCTGATCGTATAGGTTCTCAAGATTTTCGATATGGTGCAGCGACTGGCTGATAAAAATCAGGTCGTATCTGTTCTTGGGAAGGCGTATCGTGTTCGCGTCGCGAACCTCAAACGAAATCGTGCGTATTCCCTGTTCCTCGGCGGAGCGTTTGGCAATCTCAATTGCCTTTTCCGAAATGTCGAAGGCATCCAGGCGTTTGCAAAGCCCGTCTCTTGCCATTCCGATGCTGAGTGTTCCCGGCCCGCATCCGATTTCGAGGCCCCATTCACTTGGAACCTTATTGAGGTATTTCATTGCGTACCCCGGCGCATGCTGGCCGTCGAAGTAGGTGTCAAGGATATATTCTTGTATAAGAGGATGGTCCATTGCACAGAGTCTTTGAAACTTGGGGTCATTCACTCTTTTTTCGGTGAATTTGCCCCACGTGTTGGAGACCTTCTCTCTATCGGTCATTTCCTCTGCAGGAAGTGAAGAATTCTGAACGGAATTATCATTTGAAACCTGATTGACGGGACTTTTGCCGGACCGGGCCTTGTGGTAGCCGGCGCGCATAACCTCGTAAACGCGCGGAAAGCGCAGGCTCAGATACATCAATTCAGGCCCGAGCACCCGTGTAATTCCTTCTCTCTTCACAGTGCCTTCGAATCTTTCATGGTCAAATAACTTGTCGGCCTAACATGACTTTCTTATCAACAGATATTTCGGCGGTTTAGTACACTCCGGCCGTCGCCATCAGGATGGCCTTGAATAGTAGTGCCGCATTCGCCAACCGGTCTCTTCTAGGAGTAGCCTTTATGGTCCTCTGGTGGGGTATTACGAGCCGTGATTGCATAGCTGGAACCGATCAGTGTCAAATCTTCTGAAATTCAACATCGGCGCTTCCTCGCGACGAAAAGCGCAAAATCCGATTCGAGCACACCCTCATTTATCAGCGTCGACTCCAGAAGACAGATCAAGCGAAGCAGCGCGTTGTCAGTCTCAGAGTTTTCATCATAGTTGTGGATAGTATCGAGCAGCAGGGGATAGGTTATGCTGTGACCCCACGGGCGAATTTCCACCACATCGAGGTGCTCCTTTGCCAGCGGAAGTATTTCATTCGAACGCACGGCCTCACTTGGATCGCCCTTCAAGAAAGCCTCAAGAGGTATCCTTTCGACGTTTGTCCGCACCCGAGTTTCGTCGAAGCCAAGTGTTCTGTATTTTTCCGGAAGCAGAGCATTTATCGCGTTTATGATTTCCAATTGCTTGTCCGTCCATTGGAGCCGCGCCGGGCCGATGTAATCACTGGCCCAGAATATCCCGTCATCGGTAAGCGCTCCGCCGACCTGATCGTATAGGTTCTCAAGATTTTCGATATGGTGCAGCGACTGGCTGATAAAAATCAGGTCGTATCTGTTCTTGGGAAGGCGTATCGTGTTCGCGTCGCGAACCTCAAACGAAATCGTGCGTATTCCCTGTTCCTCGGCGGAGCGTTTGGCAATCTCAATTGCCTTTTCCGAAATGTCGAAGGCATCCAGGCGCTTGCAGAGCCCGCCTCTTGCCATTCCGATGCTGAGTATTCCCGGCCCGCATCCGATTTCGAGAGCCCATTCACTCGGAACCTTATTGAGGTATTTCATTACATATCTCGTAGGGTCCTGTCCGTCTAAATACGCATCCTGAATATATTTCCGAACGAGAGGATGGTCCGCTGCAAACATTCTTTTGGACCTCGAGTCGCTTCCTCGCTTCTCGAAGAACTCTCCCCACTTGCTGGAGACCGTTTCTCTATCGGTCATTTCCTCCGTAGGAGTTGAAGAATTCTGAACGGAATTATCATTTGAAACCTGATTGACGGGATTTTTGCCGGACCGGGCCTTGTGGTAGCCGGCGCGTATAACGTCGTAAACGCGCGGAAAGCGCAGGCTCAAATAAACCAGTTCAGGCAAAAGCAACTGCTTAATCGACGCTCTTTTGCCGGTTTCAGGCAAGGAAAGTTCACCAACGGTCTGAGCATCTGGGCTAATAGCTTCCAATGTCGCATCTTCTTTGGCTTTTTCCTCGTCGTATCTTCCCTGGTC
>CBDUSG010000473.1:0-3543 GCA_965369575.1 uncultured bacterium
AAAGCGCAACTATAGCAAAGCTTCACGAGAGATTCGGCGATCGAGTCGAGATAGTGTCCTCGATCGACATGGACACCGTGAAAGTACGGCGCGAGGACGTGCTCGACGTTTGCAGTTTTCTCCGGAACGAGGACGAGCTGGACTACGACCTGCTGCGCGACGTCACGTGCGTCGATTATATCGACGAAAAGCCGCGTTTCGAAATGGTGTACCACCTGTACTCGATTTATCAAGGCTACGAGATCAGGCTGAAAGCGCGGCTCGAGGAGCAAGACCCGACGATCGACACGGTGACCTCGATCTGGGTGGGCGCGGATTGGTACGAGCGCGAGGTGTTCGACATGTACGGCATCCGTTTCGACGGACACCCGGACCTCCGCCGCATCCTGCTGTACCCCGAGTTTGAGGGACACCCGCTGAGAAAAGATTATCCGATAGACAAGGAACAGCCCCTCTTCGAGGAACGAGAAGAGACAAAAGGCGTGCGCTAGCCGATACGGAAGAACATGGCCGACCTGACCAAAGAGCTGCACACCGAATGCATGACGCTTCAGATGGGGCCGTCGCATCCCGCGATGCACGGCACCGTGAAGATGATGGTCGACGTCGACGGCGAGGAGATTCATTCCGCTGTGCCGGAGGTCGGCTACCTGCACCGCGGCTTCGAAAAAATGTGCGAGAACAGCACGTACCATCAGGTCATCCCATACACCGACCGTCTCAACTACGTCTCGCCGTTCATCAACAACGTCGGCTACGCGATGGCGGTCGAGAAGCTGCTGGGTATAGAGGTTCCCGAACGATGTCAATACCTTCGCGTGCTCGCGTGCGAGATATCCCGCATTACCGACCACCTCACATGTCTCGGCGCAAGCGGGATGGAGCTGGCCGCATTTTCAGTGCTGCTCTATGCCATCCAGGCCCGCGAGTGGATGTGGGAGCTTGTAGAGGCGCTTTGCGGCGCCCGCCTTACGACCACATGGACCCGCATTGGCGGCGTTGCCTATGACATGCCGGAGGGTTTTCCCGAGCAGACGCGCAATGCGTTCGCGAAAGTCGACAGCCTGGTAAAGGACATGCGCGGGCTGCTTGAGAAGAACCGCATTTTTTACGACCGCATGCGCGACACCGGCGTGCTCGAGGCCGACGACGCGGTCGCCTACGGTGTCACCGGGCCGTGCCTGCGCGCGGCGGGCGTGTACTACGACGTCCGCAAGGCCAAGCCATATCTCGTGTACGACCGTCTCGATTTCGACGTTCCGATGGGAAGTCGGGGCGACAACTACGACAAGTTCGTGGTCCGAATTCTCGAGATGTACCAGAGCATAAGGATAATCGAGCAGGTGCTCGATCAGATTCCCGACGGCCCGATCATGGCCGACGACCCGAGGGTGGTGCTTCCGCCCAAGGAAAAGGTTTACGATTCTATCGAAGCGCTCGTGCATCATTTCAACATAATCGTCGGGGGAATCAGACCGCCCAAAGGCGAGGTTTACGTGGCCGTCGAGGGCGGCAACGGCGAGTTGGGATTCTATGTCGTATCCGACGGATCCGACAAACCGTGGAAATGCCGCTGCCGCGGGCCGTGTTTTCCAATTGTGCAGGCGATGCCGAAGATGATCGAGGGGCAGATGATAGCCGACATAATCCCGACCTTCGGGATGGTCAACATGATCGGCGGCGAAATGGACAGGTAGAATGGCGGAAATAGTAATACTGGCCATAAAGATAGCGCTCGCGACAATGTTCGTCCTGAACCTGGCGGGCCTTTTGACCTGGGCCGAACGCAGACAGAGCGCCTTCATTCAGGACAGGCGCGGCCCCAATCGCGCAAATGTGTTCGGAATCACGGTCATCGGGCTGCTTCATCCGGTGGCCGACGGCATCAAGATGATGCTGAAAGAGGATTTCGTGCCCGCCGGCGCCGACCGGACCGTGCACACGCTCGCGCCGTTCCTCGCTATGTTTCCGGCATTTGTCGCGTTCGCCGTCATCCCCTTCGCCGACACGCTGCCGGTGTTCGGGTACGAGATAAACTGGATCGTCTCCGAAGTGAACATGGGCCTGTTGTTCGTGCTGGCCGTGCTGGGTATCGCGGTCTTCGGCATATTCCTGGCCGGCTGGGCGTCGAACAACAAATGGTCGCTGCTGGGCGCTCTGCGTTCGGCGGCGCAGATGATTTCTTACGAAGTCACCCTGGGCCTTACGCTGATCGGCATACTGATGGTCTACCAATCTCTGAGGATCGATGAGATCGTCGTTGCGCAGGGCGAGCTTTTGTTCGGATTTATTCCGAAATGGGGCATCGTGACGCAGCCGCTGGCTTTTTTGCTGTTCTTCACCGCGGTGATGGCCGAAACCAAGCGCACGCCGTTCGACCTGCCGGAAAGCGAGTCCGAGCTTGTCGCCGGCTATTTCCTCGAATACAGCGGGATGAAATTCGGAATGTTCTTCATGGGCGAGTTCGCCGAGGTCGTGGTCGTCGCCGGACTCATCGCGTCGCTGTTCCTGGGCGGGTGGCAGATACCGTGGGTGTCGACCGAAATGCTTCTCGGGATTTTTCCCGGCTTCGTCGTGGCGCTCATTCAGATAGGCGTGTTTACGGCGAAGGTGGTTGCGCTTTGCTGGTTGCAGCTGACCGTGCGATGGACTCTGCCGCGCTTCAGGTATGACCAGGTGATGCGCGTCGGATGGAAAATGCTGCTGCCGCTGTCGCTGGCGAATATTTTAGTGACGGGACTGGTAATCCTGCTGCTGCAATAGACGAAGAGTGCACGGGCCCTTGACGGCCATTGGATATGAATCGCCCGGCCGGGGGTGCCGCCCAAGATATTGCCAGAGATACAGCCGGAGATACAGCCGGAGATATTGCTTATGTCGATCAAGCCTAAACTGAATTTTCTCGAACGACTTTATTTCCCCGAAATATTCCGGGGTATCTCGATAACCTCGCGCCACTTCTTCAAGAACATATCCAACCCGTTCAAGAACCCGATAACCATACAGTATCCCGACGAAGACAGGCCGGTTCACGAGCGCTGGCGCGGCCGGCACCGGCTTACGCAGCGCGAGGACGGCTCGGTGCGCTGCGTGGCGTGCATGTGCTGCGCGACCGTGTGCCCCGCAAGGTGCATCGAAATCGAGCCCGGCGAGCATGAAGACCCGACCATAATGAAATATCCTGTTTCGTTCGATATCGACATGACCCGATGCATCTTCTGCGGATACTGCGTCGAGGCCTGCCCCGTCGATGCGATCCGGATGGACACGGGCATCATCTCGGTTGTCGACTACACACGCGAATCACTCCAGTTCGACAAGGAACGCCTGCAGAAAACAGCTTCCTGAAGATAGTTCCCTTCACCCACTACCCGTCCAGACCCTTCTCCGCCGATCCTTGCCGCCCCGCCACCGGCTTCGAGGTCCTTAACTCCTTAATGCGGATGCGTCGGCGGCCAGTGGCCGCTGACGGCGGATACTTCGTATCGGGGGGAGGCCCCCCTGCCACGGATACTTCGTATCCTTGCTTCGGCTATGTGGCAG
>CBDUSG010000474.1:0-3536 GCA_965369575.1 uncultured bacterium
ATGAACACAGATTTTCTTTGTAGGCGTGGCTCGACCCTGTGGGTTTCTGCGTGGTAGCCCAAATACGCGAAACCAGAAACCATCTGTTCATGAACGGATTACACGGATCAACAAACCCCAACGCAAACCCCGGAACCCAAAACCATTCTCTCTAACCGCGGAGGTTTAGCCGCCGGATTCACCGCCCTCCACCCCCACCACAAAATCCAAACCCTCCACCAAACCGATCCCACCCAATCCTCCCTCAGAAGACGCCTGCGAGAGGATATAGAATCGGCGGAGGAGCACAGATCGCCGTAAAAGCAGTCACCGCCGGATTCATATCGAAAAAGAAAGGGCTTGCCGATAGTGCAGAATGAACACGTAACTAATCCGGGCGACTTGTCAAGAGAAAAAACTTCCCCCTCTCCCCTTATAAGGGGGCTTAGTTATCCATTCCTCGTGCTTACGTTGCTAAATGGATATTCGCCCATGGGAGATGGGTCCATTTCTGGTGACCATTGCCTGTGACATTTTAGGATAGAGAGAATCTGTTTTCCCCACCTGATTTGACTTTCCTCCAGATAACAAGTTCGGCTAGCTAATGGATCCACTGCAAATCTCCTCCCAAGAAAGTGAGCGTGAAATATGAAAATCACCTTTCTTCAGACCGGAGGGACAATTGACAAAGACTACCCGAGGAAGACGAAAGGCTACGCCTTCGAAATCGCTGATCCGGCTGTTAGCAGAATCCTGCAACGCGCGAATCCGAATTTCAAGTTTGAGATTCTGAGCGTTCTCAAGAAGGACAGTCTTGAGATGACAGAAGACGATAGAGAGAAAATATTGCAGGCATGCAGACAAGCGAGCGCCGACAAGATCATCATCACCCATGGCACCGATACAATGATCGAGACCGCCAAAAAGTTGAGCGCCATTGACAACAAAGTCATTATACTCACAGGCGCGTTGCTACCGGAGAGATTTTCAAATTCCGACGCACCGTTCAACCTCGGAGTGGCGATTGGAGCTGCCAATGTGCTCGAGAGTGGCGTGTATATTGCGATGAACGGACGGATTTACTCGTGGGACAAATGCGGCCGAGACATGGATACCGGCTGGTTTATCGAAAAGGATATGTGATGACCTCTTGGAAATTCACCGTTCAGAATTTCCAACATTTTCTTGGTGGCCTTCAGACCGTGTCCCGTGAACACGGAAACTACGACCTCATGGGAATTCGATTCAGGTTTGCTCCATACAGCTGTATCTGGGCCAATTTGCCGGGTGATGCGCTTTCGGGGACAAAGATTTTGCATTCGACCTCGGCCTTCGCACCATACGCGGCTATTGCGCAGCCGGCATTGCCCGAGGAATCCTCAACGACCCGTCTTACACGCAACTCCTTTACCTCGCTAATCAAGACGGCCGCACCTTTGTCTTTATAGGAGCCTATCGGGAAAAGGTGGTCCTGTTTCATGATGATACGCCTTCCCTGGATGTCGATCTCGGTCAACGGCGTAAACCCCTCTTCGAAGGAAATTATGTCTGCATCGTCTCCTGTGGGAATTGCTTCCCTGTAACGCCACATCGTCGGTTTCCTGTGTTTGATCTTATCCAGTTCGAAGACCGGATGAAATTCGATATCCAAATATGACCGCAATGACATTTCCATCGCGTGTCATCGAGCGAATGCGTCGAATCGCACTTTCTGCAGATAAGATGATTGAGTGGACCTCTGAGGTGTCGCAATAACCCGCACCTCCGCCCCCGACCTCTGCCATTTTCACTTAGGTTCAGAAATTGAGGGATATGGCACTTGACTTTCTGGAGTGATGATAGTATAATTATTGTTGCTATTATTGAGATGATTAGACGCGATGTAGACAGCCGATATAGGCCGTTATGGATAAGCAATCAATCAAAGAGCTGGAAATCCTCCACGAAGTTTCAAAAAATGAGGATGTAAGTCAAAGATATTTGAGCAATAAGCTGGGCATGGCTTCCGGTCTTGTGAGCTTATATCTCAAGCGGCTGGCCAATAAGGGGTACATCAAGGTGACCGGCATAAGGCCTCGCCGACTGAAGTATCTGCTTACTCCGCGCGGAATCACTGAAAAGACCCGCCTGACTTATGAATTCGCCTTGATCTCTTACAAATATTTCAAGAACGCGGCCGACGATATCAAGCAAAAGCTCACCGCGATGGAGAATGCGGGCCAGACCAGCGTGGTGGTATTGGGTACAGGAGAACTGGCCGAGATGTGCCTTCTTCTTATTAAGGAGTCCAGTCTCCAAGTAGTCGCTGTGGTAGTCGACGACCACGTGGAGAGCAACAGGTTTTTCGGCTATCCCGTTATTCCCATGGAGGTCCTGCACAATCTCAGGTTCGATAGGCTCATAGTTGCGGAGATTGACACGCACGACGAGGTGGGATCTCATTTGAGAGAGGCTGGCGTGGAAGCCGACAAAGTGTGCTGGCTTGTAGAGGTTCCCCGTGGCTGAGTTGTGAATCCGGAGATGGTTGTTGTGGTCGTGGCGTTTGTTTTCGAGTTCCACGAATAAATGTGAGCATGCAGGCCTTTTCCGGGTTCGGTCGCCTGTCGCGATGGCCCATTCATATGGAGAAACCACTTTCTTTGGAAACCGCGGGCCATTCAGCCCGTGAATACTGATTCGTGGCAGACATGAAAGACAATTCAGGATTAGTCGTTTACTACCCCAACCAAAAGGCTGAAATGGGTTTCTTCAGGACATGCATCGTCATGTTCGGGAACATCATCGAGGGCCGTGAATTGATCTGGCAGATGTTCAAGCGTGACTTCTTCGTCGTTTACAGGCGCTCGATTCTTGGATATTTTTGGATTTTCGCCGGCCCCATCATGGGCATCATAGCATGGGTCTTTATGAACTATGCGGGCATATTGAAGCCGGGGGATGTAGGTATGCCTTATCCCGTTTTTGTCTTGCTTGGCAGTCAGATGTGGGGTCTTTTTGTCGGATTTTACGCATCGGCAGCCGGGACGCTCGGGGCGGGTGGCGGATTGATGAGGCAGATCAAATTCGAGCATGAGGTCTTATTTATAAAGCAAATTGCCTTAACGCTTGCAAACTTCTTTATGACGGTGATAATCGTTCTTATTGTGATGCTTGCATTCAGAGTCGTGCCCTCGTGGCATGCGGTTTTTTTCCCCATCGTAATGCTTCCTCTTTTCTTCCTTGGAGCGGGAATAGGTCTTATCACTTCTGTATTCTCATCGGTAGTTACTGATGTTGGAAATATCGTAGGGCGCGTGATCGGCCTTTTAATGTATATCACTCCAGTCATTTACACCACCGATTTCGAGCATCCTGTTCTGAAGTTTCTTGTAACGGTCAATCCTCTCAGCTACCTGATCGCTTCCTGTCGGGACATATTGACGACAGGCGAAATTGAGTATTTCGACGAGTATCTGATCGTATCGGCAATTTCGATGGCCCTATTCATGGTCTCTTTGCGGCTTTTCTATGTCTCGGAGCCGCTCGTTGCGGAGAAGATATAGTGGACAAATCAGTTG
>CBDUSG010000475.1:0-3531 GCA_965369575.1 uncultured bacterium
GAAATACAGTTTTTTCCCCGATATCGGCAGCTCGCCGCGCGCGCGCTCCAGCCTCATTTTGTCATTCGAAGAATTTCGGATGATCCTGTCTCCTCTATAGTCGAGATTTATCCGGCGAGTACGGACCGGCCGTGTTCGGAAATTTCCGGGTAAGATTTCGGCAATTCTAGCAGGCCGCGCCATGCGGGTCAAGCCTGTATCAATCCCGGTCTCTCACAGGACCACCGAGGATCGTCTCCGGCTTAACAAGATTGAGGATGCACGGCAGCACGGTCATCGCGCCCAGAAAGCTCGTCGCCATGTTGAGCGACACGAGGATTCCCATGTTGCGGTTGGGCGGTGAGTTCGACCACATGAGGACGAGAAAGCCGAAAGCGACGACGATAGCGTTGAAAAGAATGGCGCGCCCGGAGGTCTGCATCGTCAGCACGTTCGCCTCGGCTCCGCCGTGTCCGCGCGCGGTCAGCCGGCGGTACTTCGCGAAGAAATGGATCGTATAGTCGATACCGATGCCGATGCCGACGCACGCGCTGAACGTTGTCGCGACTTGCAGCGGCAGCCCGAGCAGTCCCATCAGTCCGAAGTTGGCAAGTGAGGCTATCGAGATGGGCACAATCATAATCAGACCGATCCGGATGGAGCGGAACATCAATGTGGTTATCAGAAAGACCGCGATGATCGCCACGACGAAGCTCTGCATCTGATCGCGGATGACGTTGCCGACAATCAGAAGCGTCATTTTTGCGCGCCCCGTCATGGTGACCCTGTACGGCAGGCCGTCGAACAGTTCCTCGATGCGCGGGCCGAGGTATGAGAATACGTCAGCGATATCCTCGCCCGCGTCCGATTTCATGTAGATGCTTACGTTGGCCTTCCGGTATTCGTAGTCGACCACGTCGTCGAAGTCGTCGGGATCGCCCGAGATGGAATAGAGGAGCAGGTATTGCGCGATGAGGTCGCGGCTTTCGGGCACCCGATCGAAGTCGTCCCTGTCCTCGTTCATCACCCTGTTCATGCGCTTGAGATATTCGGCGATGCTCAAAGAATCGCCCACGAGCGGATGCCCGGAGGCATAGTCCTGCAGGACGTCCATCCGACGCATCAGATCGGGGTTCTTGATCGAATCGGCCTCGCGGCCTTCGATAACGACGTTTACCGTCGTCGTCCCGACGAACTTCTCGTTGAGGAAGTTATCGGCCTGTATCGTCTCGCTCTCGGGACGCATGTTTGCCGTCAGCCCCTCGTGGATGTACACCCTGGTTGAACCCAGGATTGACACGATCGCCACAACAACCGCTGCGGCAAACACCGATTTCCTGCTTCTGTAGATCGCCCTTCCGAGATGGGAAAAAACACCGTCCAGAAGATTGCTCCCGGGCGCCGCACGGAGGGGAATGAGCGATTTCGGACGGACCGGCCGCAGAAGAACCAGCCCGGCGGGGATCAGTGTCAGCGAAATGAGGCCGGCCGCCGTCACGCCGAGGGCCGTGAAGAACCCCACACTGCGGGGCGGAAGCGAATGCGACATGGTCATCGACAGGAAACCGATCATCGTGGTGAGCGATGTCATCACGACCGGCACCCACATTTCCATCATGGCCTCCATCACTATGTCACGCCGGCGGCGAGACTCATCCACTATGTCACGTTGCCGGGACTCATCGCCCTCGACCGCCTCGTAATATCGGCTCATGATGTGGATTCCATCGGCGCAGCCGATCGCAATCAGGATCACGGGAATCATGGTGGACATTGAGTAAAGCGGACTCTGGATCAATGCCATTACCCCAAGGGTCCATATCCCGCTGATGACAACCGTGAGAAAAGGCAAAACGATTCCTCTCAACGTCCGCATCGTCAGAGCAAGAAGCGCAATCACCACCACGATGACGATGGGCAGCATCACGCGCATGTCCTCCATGACCTCCTCGCGCATCACTCCCTCGAGGATGGGCCGTCCCGCGTAGTAGATGCGGTCGTTGGGATGCCGTGCCCGCGCATCCTCGATGAGGTCACGCATCCGATGATACAGCGAGATCTTGTCGAGGCCGCTCTCGAACTTGGCCAGAACCAGCGTGCCGCTGTCGTCTTTCGAAACGAGCGTTCCCCAATACATGTCGTTGCCGTGGATCGCCTCGCGCAGGGCCTCGGCCTCTTCCCGGGTCGTGGGAACGTGCTCCATGAAAGGAGTAACTTCCAATCCTTCGGCGGTTCCGACGATGTTGTCCTGGGTCGCGAGGCTGATCACGTCCTCCTCGATCACGCCATTGAGTCCCTTGACGCTTTCGGTCAGGTTCGCGACCAACTCCAGAGTGGCGGGATTGAAGACGCCCCCGGGCCCCTCGTGCGCGACGGCGATCACCGCCCGGTCGCTGAGGCCGAACAGATCGCGCACCTCGTCGTAATACTCGACCTCCTCGTTGCCCTCGGGCAGCCACTTCTTGAGGTCGGTCTCCACCGGGATGCGCGGTATCTGATAAAGGAAGAAAAGCGTCGCCAGGACATAGAAGCCCAAAACCTTGCGGGAGTGATCTACGACAAGTTCAAAGAATCGCTTCACGGGGTGGTGAACTCCTTGCCTCTCGTTTTGCAAATTCCTGCAAATTCCAGCAAATTCAGCGCCGGCAGCCGGGGAAGGCCCGGGCCGCTTTCATCAAATCTGAATGGGCGGGGCGGGCTGCAGGTTCGATTCGGAACAGATGAGATAGAACCTCGCCGGTCTCGCTCCCTCGTTCATCCATCGGTGAGGAGTACTGCATTTGAAATGCAGACAATCGCCGGGGTTGACTGAAAATTTTTCCTCATCGACGATAAAGACAATATTGCCCTGCAGCCCTATAACGATCTCCTCGCCGCCGTGCAGCAGAGGTTCGGGGCCGCTGCCTTCGCCGGGCTTCACTGTGAGGTGAAACCCGAACATTTCTGGACTGACCAGGTTCTGCGCGATGTAGTACGCCTCTATGTTGCTCCGCTTGCCGGAGGCGAGTATCCGCGTTTTTTTCGCAATGAAATGCACCGCCCGCGACTCGGGCTCCTCTTCGAGAAGCGCGGTTAGCCTGACGCCCAGCCCGCGGGCGATTTTGAGGAGTATGCCCACCGTCGGCGAGATGGCCCCGGTCTCGATCTTCTGGATCGTCGTGAACGCGACCCCGGATTCCTTTGCCAGGCGCCGGAGCGTCATGCCCGATTCCGCGCGCAAAGACCGGAGGCGCTTTCCCAGGTCAAGCTCGGAATTGCCGTCGTCACGCTCGCTCATTTACGATCCCGGTTTTATAAGAGGCTGATGCAGGCAGGCGCCGCACCGTTCATTATCGGCATACATTGTATATTATATGATACACAGAAGTCAACCGCCGGAAAATGAGAAAAAAAGGGCGCGGATGAAGGCCGCATTCCTTGACAGTCTGTCGGCGAACATGATAGGTTGACACGACACCAGGTTTCAACGAGAATGTGGGTTTTGTTTTTTGCGGCAGGAAAGGAAGAGCAAAGTGAAAGTAATAGGATTCAGCGCAGGCGCGGGAGGCCGAG
>CBDUSG010000476.1:0-3531 GCA_965369575.1 uncultured bacterium
TTGGCCAGCCCTGGTGCATGTTGGCGGTGCAGCAGCCATAGTTGGGCTCGAGGCCGAATATGTTGGCGTCCGGCCCATTGTCCGTATAAATCCGATCCTCGGATATTTTGCACACGACCTGATTCGCCTGCTGGACATACTGATGGGCCCACATATCCGGCTTGAACGTGGCCGGCAGGGCATTGAACGCAATGCGCTCGAGACGATCGGCCAGCCGTGGATCGCCAAGGATCGCCACGAGTATCTCGAGCGAAAACATGTATTCGACCACCGCGCACAGTTCGCTGCCCTGCGAGGGATTGAGCCCGGCGAGATGCTCGTCGCCGGTGAATATGCCTGTGGCCTGTCCGTGATAAGTGTCGAGAGTCTCGATGATCCGCCACACAGCGTCGCGGTCCTCCGGGCTGCGCGATTGCCGATACCATACCCCCGGCTGCTTGATGCCCATGGCGTTATTCACGACGTGCGTAACGAGGTACGTTCCGCGGGCCGCGCTTTCCTGCATGTTCACTTTTTCCTTGAATTGGAAGTCGGCGAAGTTCTTACGCCAATCGTATCCCTGCCGTCGGACCTTGTCGGCCAGCTCAAGCAGCCAAGGCTCGCCGGAGCGCTCACAGAGCCAGTGTACGCTGAGCACGAGGTCGGCCCAGCGGACGTGGCCCCACATCTGCAGCGGTTTTTCCGCGAGAACGACTTCGAGCTTTTTCAAGAACCTTTCCATTGCCGGGATGACGCGCTCATCGGCCGTGGCCTCATGGTATTGTGTCAGCACTTTCAGAACAATGAAGGAGGGCCATGGGTCATACTCATAGCCGTACGCCTCGTCCTTTATCGGCCCAAGCCAGCCATCAGCGTGCTGGAGCCGAAGAATGGAATCTATCCAGTGTTGAATCTTGCTCTTCAGCCTCGCATCGTCCAGCAAGAAGGCCAGCGGCACGATCCCGTCGAGCCAGTAGGGGCCTCGCTCCCAGCCTTCCGCCTTGCCGCCGATCCAGCCGCTATCGGCAATGTCCGGCCAGAACTCATCGAGATGCCCGCTCAGGCCGTCTGCCTGAATTCGAAGCTGGTTCCGCAGCCACCCGCTCGGCAGGATACTTCCCAGAGGCAGCGGCTGAAAGCTCTTGTCAATCAGACCGGAAAAACTGTGATTTTCGCCCATGAATCAGCCCGTTCTGTTCAGACACAACTATCGCGACGCCACACTTCGGAGATTATATAGCATCCGAAACCTCGGCGCTAATGACTTCGTTCGGACGGCAACATAGGCCCGGGATGATTGACCTGGCAAAGAGCGAGGTCATACATAAGTTTTCCCTTTCCGGTTGACAGCGCATGTGGATTTATACTAAAAGATAGGGGGCAACGGCGCCCGTCACAGATGAGGAAAGGGGCGCTACATATCTGACCGAGCAGGGAAAGCGGAGAGTGGTTGACAAGAGGGGCGGCCGACAGTCTGGCCCAAAGGAAGGAGAAAGAGAAATGTCGGAGATCAGATTTGACGACAAGGTGGCGATAGTAACCGGCGCCGGCGGCGGGCTGGGTCTTGCGCACGCGGTTCTGCTTGCGTCGCGAGGGGCGAAGGTGGTAGTCAACGATCTCGGGGGGGCTACCGACGGAACCGGCTCCGGCACTGCCATGGCGGAGCAGGTCAGCGAGAAGATACGGGCGGCAGGCGGAGAGGCCGTGCCCGATTTCAACAGCGTGCTGGACGGCGAAGCAATCGTGACAACGGCCGTGGACGCGTTCGGCACGGTCGACATCCTCGTCAACAATGCGGGCATCCTACGTGACATCAGCTTCATGAAACAATCGCAGACGGATTGGGACCTCGTGCTCGACGTCCATCTGAACGGCACGCGCAACGTGACCAAGGCCGCCTTTCCTATTATGCGCGAGAATGCGTACGGCCGGATCGTCATGACCACCTCGGCCTCGGGCCTTTATGGAAACTTCGGGCAGACCAACTACAGCGCGGCGAAAATGGGTGTCGTGGGATTGGCGAACACTCTCAAATTCGAGGGCGCGAAGTACAACATCAAGGTAAACACCATCGCCCCGGTCGCGGGCTCGCGTCTCACCGCACAGGTCATGGCCGAGGACATGATCGAAGCTCTGAAGCCCAAATACGTCTCGCCGCTGGTAGCCTACCTGTGCTCCGAACAATGCGAGGAGACGGGATACATCTACTCTGTCGGCGGTGGCTATTTCAGCAGGATAGCCTATCTCGAGGGCCAGGGCGTGAATCTGGGGCACGAAAAAGAGGCCTTGCCCGAAGAAGTATTGTCCCGAATGGGTGAGATCAATGACCTGAGCAAGGGCTTTGAAACGAAGGGCGCCTTGGAGCAGAGCGGCAGGGTGCTCAAGCTGATGGGCATCACATAAAGCGTCGGCCGATCCGCGCCAGGGGAGAATGAGCCCGACTTTTTCAACCGGCATCAGGGGCAAAGCCAGGTGCAGCCGCTTTCGCTGCAAGTGATGAGATTCAGTGTGTTGTCGGAGAAACCGCTGCGGTCTGCGCTTACCGTTATGCCTGCGTCTCAGCCATAGTTGCCGGTGTCGTAGTGCAGCCCGGCGTCCCAGCCGCCTACAGTGAGTTACTCGTCAAAAATATACAATGGCTCCGCGTAGTAGCGAATTTTCTTGGTCTCGACTCTTTTCGACAAGAAGTCCTTCAGCCTCTTATTTTTTGCTTCAAGACTGTTGTTCGTTCTTAGCATGCTCAGTGGAATATTGACAAACAAAGCTCTGCCGTTGATTATGTGGCGGGTGATGCCGGTGGGTATCTTCCGGCCGCCGTCCACGAATTCAACGATGTCTTCGGGCCTGTACCGCGGGAACACGACTAGGCAGACGGCGTCTTTGTGGAGGCCGGCTAATTCCCCGAAATTTTCTCCGACAACCCTATAAAAATTGAATCGTCCTTTATACATATTGACGAATTCGTGCATATGTTCGAGGTCCTTCAGCCCGAATCTTTTTATCTTTTCGGGATAGTATTCCTTGAATCCCGGATCGCAGATCAAGTGGTTCCATGTTTTCAGCTCGACGGCCGGCTTTTGGTAATCGACGATCTGAACCAGAATATGCGGCATTCCCAACTCTTTTAGCACCGTCACTCTATTGGCGCCGTCCAGGACAACATACTTACTCTTCAGTTTTGCCACTACCGGAGGGTCCTGGAAAAAATCGTCCTGCACGATTTTTCGCTTCAATCTACTGGTCCTGCTTGCTTCGGTCTCTTCATGCAGAACGATGTTCTTGAGAGGGACGATCCTCAGATTTGGAAAATCAGGGGGCATGACAATTTTGATCGGCGCTGTGGGCAACACAGCTTTCTGGAGGGAATCCGACAAGGGCCCTGCTTTAATGCGAGACCGCGGCCCTCCGTGAGTCCGGCGCTCATTTACTCCTCGGGCGTGTCCGAGCCGCCCTGCCGAGTGGTGATCTTGACGTAGCAATGGCGCGTGCGCCTGGAGAAAAGACCTCCGGGACGTGAATGCTTCGAGGAAAGCGCTCCGTCAGTGACGAGCA
>CBDUSG010000477.1:0-3529 GCA_965369575.1 uncultured bacterium
GTGCGAGAGCGGCATCCGCACTTTCGAGACGGCTACAAGAAGCACGCTAGACCTAAAAGCCGTCCCGGTCATAAAGCAGCTCAGCCATCTGCCGATCATAGTGGACCCGAGCCATGGGACAGGACGCTGGGACCTCGTAATGCCGATGGCCAAGTCCTCGGTTGCGGCGGGGGCCGACGGCCTGATGATAGAGATACATACAAGACCGGAGGTGGCGTTTTCCGACGGGTTCCAGTCGCTCGTACCCAAGCGATATCATACGTTGATGACCGAAATCAGGCCCCTCGTTGCCGCGATGGGCAGAACGATGGCTTAAAAGGCGGGATACATATGAACGACGAAAAGACAAACGGCGACGCTGAAGAGATCCGGGACGCGGTCGAGCCGGAAGGGGCCGTGGCGGATGAAACGGTGGCCCAGGCTGATGGCGAATCTGAGGAAACCCCCGTGGCCGATCAGCTTCCGGACGAGAAATTGCGGGCCATTCTCGAGGTGCTCCTGCTGGTGAGCGACCGGCCGCTCTCTACTCCCAAAATAAGGGAGCTGATCGAGGGAATCAGCCAGAAGAAGGTTCATGAACTCATCGTCCAAATCCAGGAACGTCTATTGGAGAACGAATTTCCGTATCAGGTGCGGGAAGTAGGCGGAGGCTTCGTCCTCTCGACTCTGGCCGAGTACGCCCCGTGGGTTCGAAAACTTTACTCGTCGAAAGCAAAGGGCTCAAAGCTGTCCCAGGCGGCGCTTGAAACTCTGGCCGTTATAGCCTACAAGCAGCCGGTCACCCGCGCCGAGATCGAGGCGATACGAGGCGTCAGCATCGACAGCACCCTCAAGACGCTGCTGGATAAGCGCCTCGCCGAAATCATCGGATACAAAGATGTGATCGGAAAACCGGCCACATATGGAACCACCAACGACTTCCTTCTCCACTTCGGACTCAACAGGTTGAAAGACCTGCCCACCATCGAAGATCTGCGCGGCGGCGGATAATGAGACTCCAACGTTACCTCGCGCTCGCCGGCGTGGCCTCACGCAGGCGGAGCGAAGAGCTTATGGCCGCCGGGCGCGTCTCCGTCAACGGAAAAATAGTCGATAAACTCGGCGCAAGTGTTGACCCCGAGCGAGACGTTGTCTTTGTCGACGGCGAGCGCATCGAGACCGAGGAGAAAGTCTACATACTTCTGAACAAGCCGCGGGGATACCTCAGCTCGGTGACCGACCCCAGGGGGCGTCCCACGGTGACTGACCTGACCGTCGGCCTGCCCGCACGTCTTTATCCCGTCGGCAGGCTTGATAAGGACACCGAAGGCGTTTTGCTGATGACCAACGACGGCGACTTGTGCCATCGACTGACTCACCCAAGATTCGGCGTCGATAAGAAATATCGGGTGGAAGTAAAGGGAAAACCGTCACGCCAGGCTCTCGACAGGCTGCGAAGGGGAGTGAGAATCGACGCGGGAAAGACTTCGCCGGCGGGCGTGCGGCTCCTGAGATATCAGGCGGGCCGCTCGACGCTCGAAATCACCGTCCACGAAGGCCGAAAGCGTCAAATCAAGAAAATGTGCGAGACGATCAGGCACCCGGTCACGAGGCTGGAGCGCATCGAGTTCGGGGGCATACGGCTGGGCGGGCTTAAGCGCGGCGAATATAGAATTTTATCGGATTCCGAAGTCTCAATTCTCAGGAAAAAGGCCGGCGGCGGGCCCGAATAGGGCTTTACGAAAGGGCCTCGCGGGACGGTTTCCCAATCTTCTCACGACCCATGGCCGATGTGATGGCGGCGAGCCGTAACTCAATGTACGACAACAACATAGCTCGGCGTCGGCAGCACGGAAAAATCCCCGTCTTTCGCCTGCGAACTCTTGCGTAAAGCAGGAAGGTGTGGTATAGTCTTACCAAGCTACGATCAAAAGCGTAGCGTACCTCTCCTCATTAGGCTGGGTGTTTGGGGTGACACTCAGCCTTCTCTCCTTTATGGACATGTCATTCGCACAGACAAAGTAATTCGGCCGTTTTTTGCCGTATCGGAACGTTTTCGAAAAGAAATGTCCGAAATGCCGAGCGAAAAAAAACCTCAGAAGGGATTTTACATCAGAGAGTTGCCGACCGCGGTAATTGATGGAAGGATTCGTGCGGGTGAGCCCTCTTATGGTGTTTTTCGAAGAATTCATCGCACCAGAGACAGCAACTGCCCAGCTGTTCGATTCGATCTCTTGCATACTCGACGGAAATCCCCTGTTCGACGCCCATCGCCTCGGGTTCGCCCCGATTCAGCGCCCTGAAAACGGGATCGTCCCTGTAGCGGTCCAATATGTCCATCAAGGGCTCGGTGCGGAGGTCTCCGAGCGGCATTTTCGTTCCCGGACAACACGGAAACGCCTCGCTCAGGCGGACATTGATCTCCTGCTGTGATGAGCCGTTATCCAGAAATCCGAGGCCGCCTGACCATATGTTGCAGAAATTGTGGGATGGATTCGCGCTCCAGAGCCGTTTGGAGAGCGCTCGCCCTCTCGGCCAGACGCCTCCCAGCCAAAGGTCCGGGGTGGCGCCCCAGAACGAATAGGCCGCCTCCGGCACGTCCCCGTTCTCGTCCACGAGGGCCGGAAATTCGAGATGTTTCAGCCCATTAGAGCCCAGAATGCGGTCGAGTTCTTCCCTGGTGCGGCGATTTTGGTGAAAATCATCGATGCTCGAGACGTCGATCCGGCGAACGTGGCGCTCGAGAAGCTCTTCGACAACCGTATCGCTCAGCAGGTCGCCGTTAGTCTGTATCATGAGGCTCGCGGCGCAGCCGAACTTTGAATAAAGCGCCTCCAAAGCTGCATATAGGAGCGACTTATCCAATAGCACCTCGCCGCCGGACAGGATGACTTGCTCGACTCTGTCGGGCAGGTTCCCGACAATGCGCTCAGCGTCGCCGGAGAGAAGCGATTCCTCGCCGGGACCCGAACTGATATAGCAGTGGGGGCACTTTTGCGTGCAATCCCGCGTAATCACCCAATATATCGACTGCATTTCAAGCCTCCGTCGTTCCAACTATCTTGAAGCTGACATTAAACTAACATTTTCCCCGCCTCTTGGCTAGTATCGCGCCTAAATGCCATTCGAATCACAGAGTTCGCTATTTGTGTGCCCACGAGTGGTTGGTGAACCATCGCCTTTTCGACCTAAACCCCGAAACTGTCTTTCCCCCTTTTTGCGTCTTGACGGTTCCATTTTATCACGATATAGTATTTTGTAAACCCTTCGCTTTATGTCGAATGGACCGATTCTATCAACGAGATTTCAACTTTCGGTTGTAGTTCGCCAAGGCAGGAGGAAAACTATGTCACGCACAATAATTGCAGCACTGATATTTGCATTGCTGGCGCCGCTCGCGGCCTGTGGTCAGGGCCGGAAAGATGCCCGCAAAGAGCTGGAGAAATTGAATATCCCATATACTTCCGCCGAATTTATAAACCGTGCAAAGCAGGGTGATGCCGCTGCGGTAGATTTATTTTTAGACGAGGGGATGAACCCGGATGCGAAA
>CBDUSG010000478.1:0-3511 GCA_965369575.1 uncultured bacterium
CCCCATGTCTCTTCTCTGGAAGATCGCAGTTCTTTAACGATGTCTCTTGCTCTTTCTGAGAGGTGGGGGTTGCTGAGGATGTCGGGATCGAAGAATATTTCATCATACAGTCTTACAAATCCCGTCTTTTCCGGCACCATTTCATCGTCTTGTATAAACTCAAGACGTGTCTCCGCTGCCGCGGTCAACTTTTCGTGAATAAAGAGCAGCTTGTTTACTTTTTCGCGCAAGGACTCAAGCGCCTTTTTCCTTGAGAGGAAAGACCGAAGGAGATATCCGCTAATAAAGCTGACGAGGTTCTCCAACAAGCTCATTCTGCAACTCCCAGTCTGGATTGGTAGCCTCATTATACCAGCAGGGAACGTTTAGGGAAGCACAAAAAAAAGGAGCGACAAAATGGCAATAGGGATTTATTAGGGACAGACCTCATTTTTCCCAAGTCTTAATGAGACATATTCGTTGCGGTGCAAGAGGTCATCCCAGATTTCCTTGCTCCATTGAAATTGAGGATGAATATGCCTAAAACAGGTAAAGGTGCTCGCTCTCATAGTCGTGTCTGTTTTCGAATAATATTTTAATAGGGACAGACCCCATTTCTTCCCCGTTTGGGGGGAAAGGTCGAGGTTACTTACTCTGCCCTTTTTAATCGGTATATATTAATGGAGCTTTAGCTCCTTGTATTCTAAAGCCTCGTCCCATCCCATGGACAATACTTGTAAGCCCCACTGAGCTTCTCTCTGCATGTCGGACATGTTTTCGGCGGAAGAAGAGAGCTCAAGGGCAGTTTCCATCTGAATTCTTTCCCGGTCACTATTATCGAAAAAGCTCCTTCTTTTTTCGCGTCAGCAATGCTCTGTGCTTTCTTGTTTTTTGCTGGGAAGAGAAAGAAATGCATATTCTGTCCATAGGGGCCGAGCATGTTTGCATAATAGGGCTTCATCATTGATAAGTAGTTTTTCATATCGGCATCTATCTGGTGTGCGCCGAGCGGAGAATACAGATTTCTCTGGCTATCCATCATCTGAATGCCGGCCCGTATATCTTTCTCGGATTTGTAAGTGACCCCGCCAAGTGGACCCACTTCGCCGTTCACGACAGCCACAAGAGTATATGCGCGAAAAATCTTAATACACTCTTCAGCCTGCGCTTTTGAAACCGTTGGATCCTGCGCGTATGAAATGCGCCAATAGTCCACCGGAATCCACTGGACTACTGTCATTCCCCTAGTTTCAGTTGAACGCTTCTGGGTATCCTCCATAAGAGCATCAAGGTCCACTTTATTTTCCTGGGCTAGACAGATTCTCGCCAACCCGCACAAGAGAAGTGCAATCAGAAATGGAGCGCTCCTGCCCGCAATCACCTTTTCGATGCCTGCTAGCTTGCTCATTTTAAGCTCTCCTTCTTTACCGATGCCTCTTATTCACTATCCAGGATTTATTAGGGACAGACCCCATTTGCAGACCCTTTACGGAAACAGTTCCTGCTCGATCATTTCGCAGATGAGGTGGCCGATCAGGATGTGGTTCTCTTGTATCCTGGGTGTCTCGGTGGAGGGGACGTTGATGAGGACATCGACGAGGCCCGTCATTTTGCCGCCGCTTTCGCCGGTCATGCCGATGGTCGCGCAGCCTTTTTCGCGCGCCGCCGCGAGCGCCTCGATGATGTTCGGCGAGTTTCCGCTCGTGCTGATGCCGATAGCGACGTCCCCGCTTCGCGCGAGCGCCTCGATCTGTCGGGCGAACACGCGCTCAAAGCCGTAGTCGTTGCCGATCGCGGTCACGATAGACGTGTTCGTGCTCAGCGCGATCGAGGGCAGCGCCGAGCGCTCCTTCATGAAGCGGCCGACCAGCTCGCCCGCGATGTGTTGGGCGTCGGCCGCGCTGCCGCCGTTGCCGAACAGGATTATCTTGGCGCCGTTGCGCAGTGCGTCGCACGAAACGATGACGGCCTCGGAAATCGACTCGAGCAGCGCTTCGGGATAGCCGGCAAGCAGGTCGCGGCACTGCCCGATCCGTTTCTGCAGATGTTCGATCAAGGGCGCTTTTTCCATAAAAATCCTCTTTTCTGCGTTTCGGGCGACAACCGATCCTCGAGCGGCCGGATTCGAGGCGAGCGAGCGGCGTCTATGGTCCGTCCGGGCGGTCTGCCTGTCCGGCCTTCAATGAGCGCGCATATCCATTATATCCCACGCCATATTCATGTCAAGGACGATCCGCTCGCGAGTCTGCCCGGCGCATTATGCGCGGGCGATTCGGTTTGACATATTCCGTCGCTTGCGTTAGTCTTGCGGCATTGCGTCGGCACGACGGCATTCCCACGGCATGCCTTTCCGCCGCCCGGCCCGGACTTGCCGCGCATCCCGATTCGCTGCCATATTATATGAATAGAAGGGAGATGTTTTTCGGCCGATCCCGACAATACAATGGGGAAAGAACTGAAAGCGGAAATCATCCGGCATCTGCGCGACAGAGGCGCCGACCTCGTGGGAGTCGCCCCGGTGGAGGCGTGGGCGCGGGAAGGCATGGTTGCCGAGCCCTACAGGCCGGACCATTTGTGGCCGCAAACGCGATCCGTCATCGTGATCGGACTCCAGATGCCGCTGCCGATAGTCGAGACAACGCCGTCGGCTCAGCACATGGAGCTTTATCGAACGTGTAACCGCGTGCTCGACGACATGGCGTTCGACCTCACGCGCTGGCTGAACAGGCGAGGCCACGCATCGATTTTCTTCAGCCGCGACGGCTACGCGAATATCGATGTGCTGATCCAGAAGCCGTCGGCCGCTTTCGCCCACGTGTTCGCCGCACAATATGCGGGGCTGGGCTACATCGGCGTCAACCATACGATTCTCACGAAGGAGTTCGGACCCAGAGTGCGCTTCGTCTCGGTCCTGACTGCGGCCCAACTTCCCGCCGACAAGCCATTGCAGGAGCCTCTCTGCATCCGATGCCGCGCGTGCGTCGAATGCTGTCCGGCGGACGCGTTCATCTACAGGGACGATGCGCCTGTCGCCGAGTACGACAAGCGCGCCTGCGCCGAGCGGGCACGGTTGCTGAGAGACAAGGGCCGCTATCCCTGCGGCGTATGCATCAAGGTGTGCCCCGTCGGCGAGGACCGCAGACTCTACGGCCGCGAACAAGCGCTTGGCCACTATCGCGAGGAGGCCGAAGCCCTGGCCCGCGATCAGGACGATCCGGCCTATGCCTCATGGGTGCACGTTCGGCGCCACGGCAGCCGCCCGCTCGACGAAGAGAGGTTCCCGGAGTTCGACGCGAACGGGCCGCCGGCCAAAAATGGAAGAAAGGACGGGAAGTAGAAATGACACCGGCGTCAAATGTTCCCGAGGAAATCATTTCATTTTGTGATCGATGCTCGGAAGGACTGTCGGAAATAACCGAGACCGAGGCTCAGGTCGAATTCCTGCGCAAGACGCTGCCGGAGATTCAGAAAAACAAGAGCCTCTTCGCCGATCTCCTGTCCGGCGTCATCGATGGGGCCGGATATCCAGACC
>CBDUSG010000479.1:0-3505 GCA_965369575.1 uncultured bacterium
CAGGCAGACCGCAGGCGCTGGGATATTCGGGAGCTTCCAGCACGGAAAGCCTGAAGAGGATGTCCGCGCCCGCCGTGAGCAAGGAAAAAGATTCATTCTCGATAGGCCGTTTAATCGGCGGTCTGGCGGGAGCCCGGGCAAAATCCGCTCCGACCTCCGTGCCCGCAGAGCCTGTGAAAATGGCGAAGCAGCAGCGCTCCGCCTCGCACAGCGACGCAAACGGACAAGCGATGTCGCGGGCGGGCGCAAAGAACGGTAAAGCGTTCTCGGATTTTGCGGCTTATGCGGCGAAAGGCGAATTCAAGAGCGACAACAGCGAAATCGCGGTTGGCGACGAGCGCCGGGAGTCCGAAATCGCGGTGGCCGACAAATTGGCCATGCGGATCGATGGACCCGACGTCGGCGATGCCGGCAGGCCCGGCGTTGATGCTGAGCCGACTGTCCGCGAGGTCGACCACGTCGGGACGCCGGACATGGTTGTCGAGACGCCGACCGGAGGAGCCGGGATCTTTACGACGCTGGCGACGGTCGGAATACCGGTGGTCGTGCTGGGCGCCGTTCTCCTGTGGCTTCGCCGCGCCAAGGGAAAGAACGCCGAAGACAACGGTGACAAGACAAGCTGAACATCTTCGGCTGCAATGCCGCGGAATGAACCCCGGCATGGAAAAAAGCAAAGGCCGCTCGGAAATATCTCCGGGCGGCCT
Source organism: uncultured bacterium (assembly GCA_965369575.1). GTDB lineage: Bacteria > Abyssobacteria > SURF-5 > SURF-5 > SURF-5 > CBDUSG01. The sequence continues at coordinate 705 of CBDUSG010000479.1, forward strand.
TCTTACTCTTACCGACCGATGGGGGCAGCGTACAGACGTGCGCTGCATCTACTGCGGCCCCAGCGCCGCGATCAGGCATTACGGGCAACTCCTCCGCCTGCTCATGAGCCCCGATGAAAGCGCGCTTCACAAAAAACTTACACGGAAGGCGCTGCTCGGGCACATACCATATATTCCCCATCTTCTGAGAAGATGGTCAGCCGCTCGAAAGCTGGATAGGCCGAATTGGATAGTAGTAAAGGGTCTCTATCAATTCGGCCCCTCTCAAGAAGCTGCTTGAGACACACCCGTCATTCGCGCCTTCAAGCCGCTTACAGCGCCGGATTCCCGACATTCCGGGTGTGCTCGTTTCCGGGCGCCGGGCACGTTGAAAAAGGACCGGCGCACAACGCGCTGGAAAAAATGCTCCCGGCAATGATAAAATAATCGAAGGATGGGGGGCGCGGGCGGCAAAAGAATCCAGGATGTGAGGGTGAAGGTTTCTTTGGCCTTGATCGCTTGCGCCTGCAGATGATCGGGGCCGCAAGAGTGTGAAGATGAGTTTTTCGCGCCGCAGGGAAAGGCCCTGAGACGGCCACCCTGACGAATTGACAACTTTCAGAATGATATTTCACCCCGGAAGCCTGGCCAGATGCATTCGCCCCTGAAACGAACGGGTATAAAGCCGACATTAAAGGCCGTCCTTTTTGCCGTGGCCATATCGCTGGCCGGCACCGGCGCGCTTCTTGCCGCTCAGAAACCTCACAAGGTCATCAGAGGTCTGGACGATGCATACATCCTCAAGTCGACCGACAAAAAGCACAGGGTCCTGCTGGAAGGCTGCAGGGCATGTCACGTCGAGTCCGACTTCAAATTTTGGATGATTATCTATGGCGATAAAGAGCCCCGAATCGAAGCCATTGTCGACGAGACACACCCCGGAGTGAGGGGAGTGCGGCCGGGATTACCTCGTGCAGGCAGGAGGGGGGAATGGGATTTTCCGAACTCGCATGACTATTTCGACTGCGAGTTTTGCCACCTTGGTGTCCCTGGTCCGGGGGATGAGGAACTCTCGTTCGTGATGCCCGCAGGAGACCTATGCCTCCTCTGTCACGCGGACAGAGGCATGCTTCACCTCTATAGAGAACCCAGGCCGGCCCCTACCGCGGAGATCGACAGGCTTCTCAGGCACGGGCTGCCGACCGAAGACGGCCAGGTCCAATGCCTGACCTGCCACCAGACCCACAACGCGCTGCAGTCCGTCCGACCGACCTATATAAAGGCCGAGCTCGAGGAGCTGAGAATCAGCCCTCACGGCAGAAAGGCTTACTGTCTCCTTTGCCATGAGGGCAAGCTGGACGACCCATCGACGGTCGCCTTCAAGAGGGGTGGCGATTTCGTTGCGCTTTGCACTGGATGCCATGGCGGATACGAAGCCGAAGACCATCACCCGGTGAAAGTCGCCCCCGATGACGAGACGTGGAAAATGGATTTCATCGGCTTTCCTCTCCAGGACGGCATGCTGTCCTGCACGACGTGTCATGACGAGCCCTGCTATCTGCCGCTCGATTTCTCCAACGAGGGCCATCTGCGCGGGGGACCGTACCCGTCGAAGTCGTCCTTTTGCTATCGGTGCCACGCGGAGGACAAGACCAACATCTTCAATCCTCACCGGCAGGTCAGCAGCATCGGCCTGATTATGGAGGAAACCTGCATATATTGCCACCTTGCCATGCCCGACAGGGAAGTGGGACTGACTGCTTCAACGGGATTGAGAGAGGAAGTCATTTTCCTGTGTCAGAAATGCCACCAGAAGGCTCGGCCGCACCCGACGGTCGATCATCTCGTGAGAATGCCGCGGGAAATGGTTTCGACGAAGCTGGCCTACGAGAAAAAGCACAGGATTGTTCTCCCGCTTGCGCAGGACAACAGGATCGTATGCACAACGTGCCACAATGTTCACGGCAAAGGTGTGCTGAAGGGTGATATGGGCGTCGGCGCCGGAGAATTACTTTCTCTCAGGCTCCCGGACTTCAGGGAGATATGCGCCCCGTGCCACGGACGCTACTGATTAAGGGCAGGAAGAACGTCGTTTCGGGAGGGATGAGCCGATGATGGAGCTTTTTCAAAAGGGCGGACCCGTCATGTATCCGCTTCTTCTGTGTTCCATAGCAGCGCTGGTGATTATTTTGTGGCGGTTCTATGAGCTGCATCGCGTGAAAACAAACGCCGGCGAGTTCATGGAGAACATCCACAGCCACCTCTCCAAGAATCAGATCGAAGAGGCGATAGAAAGCTGCGGGCGGTTCGAGGGGCCGGTGGTCTCTATCGTGAAGGACGGCCTGAAGAAGTACCGGAAGGGCAGCGAGGAGATCGCGAGGGCAATTGAAAACGCCGGAGCAGTAGAGATAGCCAAGCTCGAACAGGGACTGCTCATCCTTCTCGGCATCGCCAAAACCGCCCCGTTGATAGGCTTTCTTGGCACCGTCGCGGGAATGATCAGGGCCTTCGCCACAATCGGCAGGATCGGAGTGGAGAATCCCAGGCTCGTTTCAATCGGGATATCAGAAGCCCTGATAACGACGGCGACCGGCCTCGCCATCGCCATTCCGGTCTACTTCGCCCACTTTTATTTCTTCGGGCGCGTCAACAGGTTCATCCTCACGATGCAGGAAAGCTCGATAGAGCTGCTCGACGCGATGGGAGAATTAGAGGAGAAGATCGCGTTGCGGTCCTCGCAATTCGAGGAGATCGGAGGCGAATACCTTGAATTTTAAGAGGACCATTCCAACGGATGATGAAGGCGTCCCGATGTCCTCCAT
>CBDUSG010000480.1:0-3499 GCA_965369575.1 uncultured bacterium
AAACAACTGTATTTTCAAGTCGGAATTCGCTTCCGGGATCGAGGCGACCTGGGTCACGGTGAAGAGAGATGAAGAAGAATTCGCATTCGAGTTCATCATCGTTTTCCCGGACCTGGCCGTAACCAGAATGGATGTCTCGCTCGAGGAGAACGGGGACGGGACGACTACCCTTAATTGGGATCGCACCCTGACGGGACTCAGCGAGAACGGCAACCAGATGTTCGATCATCTTATCGGCGAGCCTTTTCGCAAAAGGATGGATCATCTGATCGAGTCGTTGAACCATTATCTCAAGACCGGCGAGATGCTCAAAGGGAATTGAGGCCGTCAAGCGGGACAACAACCTGCACGTCACGCGGGGCTGCCGCATTTCCCAAAAAGCGACACATCACCCCGGCGGCGCGGTGACGGCGGAGGTCAAAAAAGCGCAGCGCCGCTCGGATTGTTCGGGAGTCTTCGCCGCAGCCGAAAGGCGCGTGGGCGTTACGTGGAGCTTATGGAGGTGACGAGCATCGAGACATTCAGCCCACCGCCCAGCCGGGACTCGGGCTGGACGCGGATGCTCGCGATGGCGACGCCGGCGCCGGTTTTCTCGATCTCGTATAAATAGGCGACGAGGTTGTCGAGCGAGATGCCCTCCAGTCTCAGCTCGACCATGTTTTCGGCAAGACTTGTGTCGATATCGCGCCTCGAGGGTTTCATCGATGTCAGGTTGCTCTTGAGCTTGAGCCTGTTGGCGGTCTGCGAGAGGAAGGGCAGCAGCTCGAAATCGCGCGGCCGGCCTCCCATGCGCTGCTTGATCTTCTTCGTTTCCTCCAAGATCTGGTCGTACTCGCCCTGCAGCATCCTCAGCTCTTTCAGCTGAACCTCGGCCCTTATTATCGAGCGCCCCAGATCGGTCCGCTTCTTAAGCGAAGGCGAGACCAGCGCCATGTGGATGAAAGCCAAAAGCACAAGCGCGCCGATGGCCGTCATAATTTTTCTTTCTCTGCTCCTGAGGTCGATCACGAGCCGCCCCCTCCCGAGCCGGCGCCGGCTTCTCTTCCGATACGCGCCCGGATGCGGAAGTTCACCTTCTTCCCTTTGTCGGACTTGGTGGCCGAATCGATCTTCACGCCGTAGAACAAATGCGATCCTTCAAGCCGTTTTTTGAAAACGTCGATGTCATCGAACGAATCGACGACGCCCGTCATGCGAAGAACGCTGTCGGAGCCCGCCAGATCGTTGAGCGAAAGATTTTTGTCCTCCGGCACGGAGGCGGCCACTTCCGCGAGGATTTCTATCGGCGAAACATATTCGGACGAGTAGTTCTTGAGAATCTTGAACTTTTCCTGCTCCTGCTTGATTCTCTGCTCCGCCGCCGCCGCCGATTTTATACCCGGCATGCTGTCGGCGAAAATCTTGACCACCTCGGCGTTCAGGGCCTTCATGTGATTCGTCCGGCCGCGGATTTGCGCCTGAACGCTCGCAAACCACGTGAGGAGAGCCAGCCCCAGCACGACCGCGCTTAAAGTCAGGCTCGGACGCATCTGGGAAATTATGGAAGGCGGCGCGAATTCCTCCTGCATGAAGTTGACGGCATTGGCGGGGGCTTCGAGGCCCGCGCGCGCCAGAGCCACGGCGAGGCGATAATTTTCTGTGACTTCCGAAAATGTCGGCGGAGCTTCGGCGAGATTCCTCTCGTTGAATTCGACTTTCCTGACGGGCATCTCGCGGAATTCCTCCTGGAGTATCCCGTGGACCGTTTCGCCGGCCGGTCCGGCCACGCACAGGGCGCCGACATCAGCAGTCTCATCCGTGGGCGACTGAAAGCCGATGATCGAGCGACGCAGCTCTTTGAGCAGGCCGTTGACGGCGTCTTCGTCGTCGGCCGAGGCGCCGTCGAGATTCCTGTAGCCGATCAGCCTCTCCCCGATAAAAAAGCCCAGAAACGAGCTTTCCCGCCCCGTCAGGAGCAGGGCCGTAACCCTGTCCGGCGAGAAATCGAACGGCGTCATATAAAAATCCGCCAGCACCAGGGCATCGAGCGTGAGAATATGGGGCTCGACTCCCGCCGCTTTCAGCAGGTCCAACCTCTCCGATATCGGGTCCTTGGCCACCGCTATGGCCAGTATCGCCGAGCCTTCCGGCGTCTTCCGAATCGGAACACAGTCGGAGATCACGCGATCCACCGGATACGGTATCTGCGTCTCGATCTGGTATTTCAGCGTCTGCTTGATTTTGGAGGAATCGCTGAGCGGCACGCTGAGCGACCGATTTATGCTGCTGGAGGCGGGCAGACAGACAACGCACGTGTCGTTGCCGTCGACACCGCATTCCTTAAGGGCGTCTCTTATGATCGAAGCCTTGTCGGCTGCCGCCTCGAACCCGGGTTCGCTGGGGACCGCATGTTCCACAAGACTTTGCACCTTTATCCGCCCGCCCTGCTGCGTGGCAACGGCGATCCTTATGAAGTCGCCTTGTATGTCTATGCCCACGCTTTTTGTCTGGAACATCATCTGCCCGCTTTCCAGTGAACGGTCTCGATGCTGAAGTACCGGGTATCCTGTCCCTGCTCTTCACTCACGCGTTTCAGAAGCGCCGAAATTTTCACTTCCCGCGTGGGCACTCCCTCCCCGTCCGATCCTCCCGGAAAAAAAAGTCCTTCGGACGAAACGAGGAAGAATGAGCTTTGCGTCGTGAACTTCTCCGACAAGTCAAGGTCGGGAAGCCGGGTAGCCATGTCTTCGGCGCTTTCGAACGGGTCATCCTCCCGCATGCCGATGATCATTGAGGCGACCGATTCGCTGTTGGTCACGGCCGCGATGACCTCCTCGGGCGCCGTGTTGATATTGACGCGGCCGTTCTCGTCTCCGCATATGGTGACAAATTCGGCCAACCCCCTGGTCTCCTCGTCCCCGTAAAGAATCGCTTTGCCGAATCCTTCCATGCGCAGCAGTTCCTCGAGGCTGTCGATTGGGCCGTTCTTGCATCCGGCCGGCGGATTAAGCCCTTCGTAGTATGACCTTTCGGCGCCGAAGGGTTCTTCCTCATCGTTTTCGTCGAGCCAATCCACGATAACATCGACGAGGTTGGGGTCGAGTTCGAGCGACTCGAACAACAGCCTGACGCTCTCGACCATCCGCAGATCAGTGCTTTCCATGTCGAGATCGGTCACCGGCCGCTTGATCAATCGATTCAGGTTGAGCTTGGACATCTCGTCCGAGACGCTCGCCTTTGCTTTCGACGACTGGATATCGAACTCGATCTCTTCGCTCCAGTCTTCTTCCAGCGTGTCACTGGCGATCCCCGTCTCAGAATCGGCCACCATGTCGTTTATAAGCGCGGCCATGGCGGTTTCGACGCCCGCGACTGCGGCGGCCTCGGCCCTGAGGTCATCTACCATGTTGCTCGACAAGGTCGCATGAACCCGCATGAGATAGTTGAACTCCAGCACGACGACCGAAAGGATGACGGTCACAAGCAGCGTCAGCAACAAGGCCATGCCGCGCTCGCCCGC
>CBDUSG010000481.1:0-3499 GCA_965369575.1 uncultured bacterium
CCACGCGCGGGTCGCGTTGGCCTTGATCGAAGCCGGAGCCGGTCTCGACCCCGCAGGCGGATATGGGTACCCGCTTATAGCCGCCATCAAGGCCGGCCACACCGAAGTCGTCAAAGCGATGATCGAGAGGGGCGTCGACCTGAACGCGGCGGGCAATTATAACAATGCGTTAACGGCCGCGGTGGACAAACGCCACGCAGCCATCCTGTCGTTGCTGCTCGATGCCGGCGCCGATCCGGACGTCAAGAATCGCAGCGGCCGCACGGCCCTGATGCTTGCCGCACAATCAAACGACCCGGACCTTGCGCTGATCCTCCTGGACAAAGGCGCAAACGTGGACGCAATAAACAGCGGCGGCCGCACCGCATTGATGGAAGCCGTCGAGGGAGGCCATATCGAGATGGCCCAATTGTTGCTCCGCGCCGGGGCGGACCCGAACATGGCGGACAACGCCGGCCGCACGGCCCTGATAATGGCGGTCCGCCGCGAAAACTACACCGCCGCGAAAACCATGCTGGACGGTGGGGCAGACGTCGACGCGAGGGAGGCCAATGGCCGCACGGCGCTGATGAAGGCCGCGGAGGTCGGCCATTACACCATCGTGCAGGCCTTGCTCGATAGGGGCGCCGACAAAAACGCAAAGGACAAGCGCGGCCGCACGGCCGTGACGCTCGCGGCCGATAAGGGACATGAAGAAGTCGCTACGCTGCTTGAGGAGACGGATAACGAGTGATATCTCGGCTCGGGTTCCCCCGAGCTTCCGGCGAACCGGCCTGCCCGTTCCCGGTCGCCGAAATCAACAGGCTTTCAGAGGACCTTTTTGCGAACGATTTTGAGAAAGGCATGAAGGAGGGCAATCATGTTGCGTGCGCGATTTGTGATCTTGCTGCTCGCCTTGATCGTTCCGGTCGCCGCCCGGGCCGAAGAGGCGCCAAACAAGAAAGACGCCGGCGGCGAAAGCAATGAGAGACAGTTTTGTGTCGAAGCGGCGGTCGAGCCCGAAGAGGGATGGCCGGAGATAACCGTCCTAAGCGTTTTCGACGCTACTCGATCCGGAATATACGTAGCCATCATCAGAATGGACGGACGGAGGATATTTGTCCAGGAGGGCGAACTGCTGCGGAAGTATAAAATTCTGCGGATAGACGGCGAAAAGGAGTGCGTGACAATTATCAGGTGTGATCGGCAGAATGAATCAGCGCCTTCTCGTGAAGGACAACTCTCCCAGGCCCCTGAGGAAAGTGAAATCAAAAAACCCACAGAGGGTGCGAAACATGAAACTCGCGCAAACCAGAGGGAATATTGCAAAGACGCGGAGCGGCGTGAGGCCGACGATGGATGGCCCGATATCATCGTCAAGAGTATTTTCGATCCCGCAAAATCCGGTAACTATATAGCGATCATTGAAATTAACACCCGAAAGCGGTTTGTCAGGCAGGGAGAGCAGTTCGGCGATTATAGGGTTCAGCGGATAGACGGCGAGTGTGGCTGTTTGACGATCGTCAGACGAAAATCCACGAACGTGCCCGAGATTGAATCGGAGCCCGACCGGGAACCTGATATCGAGGAACCGATTGTCATCGACGTTTCGGACGACTAAACAGCCAAACAGCGATCCCGTGGGACCAACGGCGGGAGTACGTAGAACATAACGCATCCCTGGCAACGATCTTTCAGCTGAAAGGAGCCACCCCATGCCGACCGAATCGGCGCAGCAGGCGCTCAGCATCCTGAGGGATGGAAGCCAGTTCCAGTGGTATGTCATACCGCTTTTTGTCCTTGTGGTCTATGTGTACGCCGTCGAGATCGAGCGCAAGAACTGGAACCTGGTCTTCTGCGGGCTGGCGCTGTGGGGCATGGATTGGTTCAACGAAATATGGAACTCGCTCGTGTTCCACTTCACGCAGCACTCGCCGGTGTGGGGCGCGCCGGGCAAGACGGCCTATCTCATCCTGATCGGATTAAATATCGAAATATGCTTCATGTTTTTCATTCTCGGCATCGTGTTCGCCAAGATGCTTCCGGCAGACAGGAGCCTGAAAATCCTCGGCATCCCGAACCGGCCTTTCCTCATGGTCGCCAACTCGGCCGTCTGCGTGTTCATCGAGGTGTTGCTGAATAAAGTCGGCGCGCTCACGTGGGACTACCCCTGGTGGAATACGCGCGCGCCGTGGCTGATCTTTCTCATCGGCTATTTCCAATTTTTCCTGGTGGCGTTCTGGGTGCACGACATGAAGACCATCCGCGCCAAGGCGATCACCGTCGGCGCGATATACGCCGTCGACGCCGCCGCGCTCATCGTTTTCGGCTGTATCTTAAAGTGGATTTAGCACAGCCGATGGGATCGAAAAATCTGCTCCTTCGCTTTTTTTTTCGAATTTCTTCTTTTGGCGACGTCATATATATAGGAGGAGCCAACGAGGCGACTTTAAGTCGGGGAATCTAAAGGAGGGAAAGCACCATGAGAAAAAGCATTTATCTGGGAATCGTCCTTTTGCTCATGTCGGCATCAATATGTCATGCGGGGATGCAAATGGAAGCGCGCACGCTTGCGATGAGTGGATGGAATCTTTCGGCAGAGGAAGCGAAAAACGTCGAGAAACAGTTAGATCGCGATCCAAATGATATCTCCGCACGCACGAAACTTCTTGGATATTACTCCGGGAGAGCATTTCGCGACAAGACCGCTCGTAAGGCAAAGCAAGGGCACGTGCTTTGGCTGATCGAAAACGCGCCTGAGTCGGAAGTACTCTCAATCCCCGAAGGAACCCTCGATCCGACTATGGATACCGAAGCCTATCAGAAGAGCAAGAATATGTGGGTGGAGCATATTGAAAAAGATCCGGAGAACCTGGCAATTCTAGGCAACTCGGCAAAGTTTTTCCTCTTGCACGATCGGCAGTTGGCCGAGCAGTCGTTGCAAAAAGCAAAGGCCCTCGAGCCCGAGAACCCCGAATGGCCGCAGTCGCTGGGACATCTGTATTCTCTGAACATAAGCACGGCATCCAAAAGAAGCCGACAGGACATGGCCACAAAGGCGCTTGAAGAATACGAGAGGGCATATGAGCTTTCCGCCGAAATGTTCCGGGGAGTTTTGCTCCAGTACCTCGCAAAGGTAGCCATCGAGGCCGAAGAGCTGGACAAGGCCGAGGAATATGCTCGGAAGATGCTTCATTCCGGCGGCCAAGATTGGAATACCGGCAACAACGTTCATCATGGAAACAATATTCTGGGTAGAATTGCGCTCCGGTCAGGCGACCTCGAAAGCGCAAAAAAGCATTTGATCGCAGCGGGGAAGACGCCCGGCTCGCCACAGCTTAACTCGTTTGGCCCAAATATGACGCTCGCAAAAGAGCTGCTGGAGAAAGGCGAAAAGGAATCGGTTCTCGAATTTTTCGATCTTTGCTCAAATTTCTGGAAAAATGATAGAGGCCGTTTGAAATCCTGGGCCGACACTGTCGAACAGGGCGGTATCCCAAGCTTCGGAGCACTTATGGCG
>CBDUSG010000482.1:0-3489 GCA_965369575.1 uncultured bacterium
GATTGCTCCTTGATCGAGGCGGTCAGCCCTCGGATGTAGCGCACGCCCGTGCCCTTGCTGCGGCGGAACACCTCTTCGAAGCCCTTGCCGAAGGCCCGTATGTCGATATAGAAAACCTTGATCTCGATGCCGGGGTAACGCTCCTTGAGCATCAGCGTGCTCTTGATCGTGTTCATACAGCAGATATTCGAGCAGTAGGGCTGGCCGCGCCTCTGGGATCGCGAGCCGACGCATTGTATGAAGGCTACCGATTTTGGCCGTTTGCCGTCTGTCAGGCGGAGCAGCTCTCCCCTGGTCGGACCGCCCGCGTTAAGCAACCGCTCCAGCTCGATGCTGGTCACGACATTTTCATGGCGGGTGTAGCCGTATTCGTCCAATATTGTCGGATCATAGATATCCGTTCCCGTCGCCACGACGATGGTGCCGACGTCGAACTCCAACTCTTCGTCGTTCATGTTGAAATCGATGCAGTTCTTCTCGCACTTCTGGATGCACTTGCCGCAGATTATGGGGTTGTGGCCGAGGCAGTGATCGATGCTGATGACGTAGGCCGAGGGTACCGCCTGCGGAAACGGCGAGTATATAGCGCGCCGCGAGCTGAGGCCCATGTTGAACTCATCCGGGATGATTACCGGGCATTCGTCTATGCAGTCGCCGCAGGCCGTGCATTCGCCCTCCGTGACATAGCGCGCTTTTTTAAGCACGTGCGCGTGGAAGTTTCCGACGTAGCCCGTTACTTTCTTTATCTCGCTCAGCGTGAGCAGCGTAATGTTTGGATGCCGACCGGCATCGGTCATCTTCGGACCGAGTATTCATATAGAGCAGTCCATGGTTGGAAACGTCTTATCCAACCTGGCCATCATCCCTCCTATACTCGGCTGCTTTTCGACAAGAACGACCTTGTAACCCGAGTCGGCAAGATCGAGCGCCGCCTGTATGCCGGCGACGCCGCCGCCGATGACCATCGTCGCGCGCTCGACCGGAACCTCGACCTCGTCGCAGGCCTCGAGGCGGCTCGCGCGCGCGACGGCCGAGCGCACGAGGTCCTTCGCCTTCAGAGTCGCGCCATTTTTATCCTGCGCGTGCACCCACGAGCATTGCTCGCGCAGATTGGCCATCTCGAGCAGGTACGGATTCAGGCCGGCTTCGACCAGGCACTGGCGGAACGTGGGCTCGTGAAGCCGTGGTGAGCACGAGGCCACGACGATGCCGTTCAGGCCATGTTCCTCGATGTCTTTCTTGATGAGGTTTTGCCCCGGCTCGGAGCACAGGTAGCCGTCGTGCTGCGATGCCACCACGTCCGGCAGCGTCTCGGCGAAGCCGGCGACCTCCTCGCAGTCGACGACTCCGGCGATATTCAGCCCGCAATGACACACGTATACGCCGATTCGGCGCCCGTCGGAAGACCCTTGCTCTTGCATTGCCGACCCTTTCTTTAGTATTGCATCCGTCGCGCGGCCCTGCTGCGTTCGAAGTTTGCTTACGCTATTTTCCCGACCACTCGATATGGTCGGCCAGTACCGACGTCAGGTCCCGAATCTCCATTGCCAGCGAACCCCGACCGATGGGATCCCTCATGGTGCAGCCGAGGTGGATCATGCATTTGGGGCAGGCCGTTACGAGCAGGTCGGCCCTTGTGTTTCGGGCTTCCCGAAGCCTTTGCACCTGAACTCGCTTGGAATAGACGTCGCAATTTATGAAGGCGTTGTTGCCGCAGCATATGGAGCCGCGGCCCGAGTTTTCCATCTCCTTGAGCCTGGTTTCCGGAATCATGGCAAGCAGGCTGCGCGGGCCGTCAAATCGACCCGACATCCTGCCGAGCCGGCAGGGGTCCTGGAAGGTCAACCTCTTCTTGAACGGCTTGAACGAAATGCCGCCCTTGTGGATTTCCTCCTCCAGGAGATCGATCAGCAGCGTGATCTTGATGTCGAAGCCGGGGACCACCTCGGGCATGTATTCGCCCAGTGTGTGACGACATTCCGGGCACGAGACCACGATCTCCTCGATTCCGGCGGCCTTGAATTCGTTGAAGTTGAGTTCGCAGAGGGTTTCGAAGTTCTCGCGGTCGCCGGTCCAGAGCAGGTCGTGCCCGCAGCACCGCTCATTGGACAGCAGCACGGGCTCGATACCGAGAAAATTGAGGAGACGCACGCTGCTTCGGGCGATCGAGAGGGTATCGGTTTCGATTCCGGCGAAGAATACGTCGAAATACGGAGCGCATCCGGCGAAAAAAGCGACGGGGCCGGACGACGTCACCCGCAGGCTCGAATCAACCCAGTCGAGCCGGTTCTGTACGATGTCCGGCGAGGTCATCATCCGCATCCAGGAATGAAGCGCCCCATCGTGGGCGCGATAGCCTTTCAATCCCTTGGTTCCCGCCAGCAGAGTGCGCATTTCCAGGATAAGATGGCTTATGTCCACGCCGGAGGGGCACCGCTCCTCGCAAACGCCGCAGGTCAGGCATTCCCAGACCGAGTTCTCTATGAAAGCCTCATCCTCGCGCTCGGCGATGAGCTTGTGGGCCAGCAATCGGGGCGAGTATTCCTTTCCGGCCAACTGGCGCGGGCACGAGGCCGAGCATTTACCGCATTCCAGACACTGGTAGAGCGACTTTTCGCGAATGATCTTGTCGATCTGTTGATCGACGTCCGTCATGATACCTCCTGCTCCTGGCGCGGTTTGGCCCGGTTGGGCCCCATCTTTTCTATCCGCCCGGAGAAATCCCAGAGCGCCTCGACCAGCTCGGCCTTCTCATGCGAGGCGAAGGCGCGCTCCATCAGGCGCCTCTGGCCGATCCCCAGCAGACGCAGCAATTGTCGGACACGCTCGACGTTCACATGGCCGACCTCCGGGCCGGGTCCGTAGCGGCAGTCCTCGTCCTTGCACTCGAGCACGATCACGCCGTCGGCCCCGAATTCGAACGCGCGCAGTATCAGCGCCTGGTTGATCCTGCCGATGCACATCACGCGCAGCAGCCGGAAATTGGGCGGTATCTTCATGCGGGCCATTCCCGCCGCGGTATAGCACGCGTAGGGACTCCAGTTGCAGCAGATGCCGAGCAGATTGACCTGTTTCATATTACGTTTCCCCGGCAAGCGTGTTTACGAGGATCTCCGTCAGTAGCTGATTCGAAAAGTACGGAATGTCCATTGCCGTAACGGGGCAGCGCCCCACGCAGCCGCCGCAGCCCACGCAGTTGTGGCGCAATACCTCGGCGGTGTAGATGCCGTTGTGCGATGGCACCATCTTTATCGCGTCGAATGGGCAAATGTCGGCGCAGCGTTCGCAGCCCCGGCATCGCTCCGAGTCCACTTTCGGACTAAGCTCGTGATCCTTGAGGAACGCCTCCGCCGTTGTGGTGGCCACCTGCGCCGCCAGCGCCGCGCCCGCCTCGAACGCGCTCACGCGCTCCAGCGTGTTGGGCATCACACGATAGAGCCCCAATTGCGGTGTATGGAAAAAGGCGAAATTGTACCGGTAAAGCTTCTT
>CBDUSG010000483.1:0-3480 GCA_965369575.1 uncultured bacterium
CGACCGAGGTATAGGGAGACGATCAGGTTCAAGAGTAAGCTGCGCCTGTTCAGCATGGTTATCGGGACCGGCTTCACGATTTTCATGCTTCGCATGATGCACCTGCAGCTGATAGCCGGAGATGAGTTCAGGCGCCTGTCCGAAAAAAACAGCATCCGGCTGCTTCCCCTCAAGGCTCCGCGTGGATTGGTCTACGACGGCCGCGGAAAGCTCCTGATTGGCAACCGGCCGTCCTTCACGATTTCCATCATTCCGGCCGAGGCGTCCGATCCTGTCGCGGTGCTCGACAGTCTCGGGTCTTTTCTCGACTTCGACCGGCAGTCCATGCTCATCCAGATCAATGCCTCGCGACGAACCCCATTCAAACAGATCGTAGTTGCCCGAGATGTCTCCGTCGACGCCGCGGGCGCCATAGAGGAATATTCGATCGAGCTGCCCGGAGTCGTTATTGCCGCAGAGCCCGCAAGGCGCTTTCCTCTCGGCCCATGGGGCTCGCACACGCTCGGCTTCACCTCCGAAATCGGGCCCGCCGAGCTGGAGCGAATGGGGGAGCAGGGCTACAAAATGGGCGACCAGATTGGGAAGGCCGGACTCGAACTTGTAGCCGAGGACTGGCTGCGCGGCACAGACGGCGGCATGCAAGTTCAGGTATACGCCGATGCGCGGCCGCAGGTCGAGCTCGACGCCGCCGGCAGGCCCGCCGTCAGGATAGACACAGCGGGCCGCAGGCTTCCCACGCTCGGCAAGAAGTTCGCCCAACCCGGGAATCTGGTGCGGACGACCCTCGATGCGGAGTTTCAGCGCATAGCCGAGGAGGAGATGGGCGATTACAACGGCGCCATCATCGTGATGGCCGCCAACAGCGGCGCCGTGCGCGCGCTCGTGAGCAGGCCCGCCTACGATCCGAATGTTTTCGTATCGATAGGAAAGGACGCCGAGCGCCTGGATATCCTGAGGGATCCCGCGCATCCGATGCTTAACCGGGCGCTTCAGGCCTATCCGCCCGGCTCGACATTCAAAGTGTTTGTCGCGTATGCCGCTCTGGCCGAGGGCGTGATAACGCCGGAGACCGTCTTCAAATGCACGGGCTCGTTCAGGCTCGGACGCTCCTTTCGCTGCTGGAAAGACACCGGCCACGGAGAACTCTACCTCGTTCAGGCGATTGCGTATTCGTGTGACGTATTCTTCTACAACCTGGGGCTCGAACTGGGCATCGAGCGCATCGGTGAGTACGCGCGCCTTTTCGGCCTGGGGAGTCCCACACAGATTGAGCTGCCGGGCGAGGCGCGCGGCATTGTTCCGTCACCGGATTGGAAAAGGCGGAATTTGCCGAGAGCATCCGATAAAAGGTGGTATGACGGCGAGACCCTGAACACGGTCATCGGGCAGGGGTACACGCTCGCTACTCCGCTGCAGATGGCGCGGGCATACGCGATGCTGATCAACGGGGGCCGGCCGGTCCGGCCATATCTCATAGAAAGCGTCTCGACGCCCGACGCCGAAAGCTATTTGATGAGGCGCGAGCCTCTTCGCGAGGCCGAGATACTTAAAGGCGAGCCCCTCGAGATCGTAAAGGAAGGTCTGCGGCAGGCGATATACTCGCGCAAGCCGTTTTATGGTACGGGCTGGCGGGCAAGAAATCGCGAGGTCGAGCTTCTTGGAAAAACGGGCACGGCCCAGGTCGTGGCATTCAAGGAACGGGCCGAATCCAAAGAGGATCTGGAAAAGATTCCATATAAGTTCAGGGATCACGCATGGTTTATCGCTCTCACCGAGGACACCGATGAGCCGCTCGTCATCGCGGTGTTGTGCGAGCACGGCGGCCACGCTTCCGAGAGCGCCGTTCCTATCGGGCGCGAGGTGGCCAAGCGGATCGCGGCTGTCGCGGGCAGGCGTGAAACCGGCGCGCCGGAAGGGGTGGGGACCTCATGAGCATTTCCAGGCAGCGGGTTCGCGCGTTGGACCCCATCACGCTGGTTTGCGTGCTTCTGCTCGTGATTATCGGGCTCACTACCGTGCTTTCATCGGCCATCAAAGCGGGGCACGGCGAGGTCAAACCGTATTTCATGCGCCAGATGATCTGGGCATTTTTCGGTCTGATCGTGATGCTTGCGATGGCCCTTGTAGACTACCGGTTTATCGCCTCGTACGCGTACCATATCTATGCCGTGATCGTGCTGATCCTCATAGCCGTCTTTATTTTCGGGCGTGAGGCGCACGGGGCCCAGAGATGGTTCCGGTTCATGGGATTTGGGATACAGCCGTCGGAGATCGTCAAGGTGGCGACCCTCTTTGCGCTCGCGCGATATATCGACGAGATTAGGGAGCGGATTCGGCGTAAGAGGTTTTTCATTGGGGCCGTTGCGCTCGCCGCGGTTCCGGCCGCGCTCATCGTTGTCCAGCCCGATCTCGGCACCGGCCTGGTGCTCGTGGCGATGCTGGGCGCGATGCTGCTGGCGGCCGACGCAAGGTTGCTGCATCTCGCGATCGTGGGCGCGCTGGGAATCGCCGTGAGTCCGCTGATGTGGGGATTCCTGAAGGATTACCAGAAGTCGAGGCTCCTTTCTTTCGTCAACCCCAACCTTGACCCGCTGGGCGCGAGCTATCAGGTCATCCAATCCAAGATTGCCATCGGCTCAGGCGGATTCGCCGGGACGGGTTGGCTCGCGGGCACCCAGAGCAGGCTGAATTACCTGCCCGAGCAGCATACGGATTTCATCTTCTCGGTTTTTGCGGAACAATGGGGATTCATCGGCTCGTGCGTCCTGATTCTGCTTTACCTCGGATTGCTGCTGCAGGCGCTCAAGATTTCCGGAACGGCCCGCGACTTTATCGGGAGCATCCTGGCCACGGGGGTAATCTCGATCATAGCCTTTCAGGTGCTCGTCAATCTGCTCATGACCGTGGGGCTTATGCCGGTCACGGGTATACCGCTGCCGTTCATGAGCTACGGCGGATCGAACCTGCTCACTATGATGGCCTGCGTCGGCATCCTGATGAGCGTAAAGGCGCGTTCGCACATTTTCTGATGATCCGCTCGGTTGAAGAATTTCTGCCTTTGGTCGTAAAGCCCGCTCGCTACGTCGGCGGAGAGGTCAACGCGACTTCCAAAGACTGGGCCGATGCTCGCGTGCGCATCGCGCTCGCGTTCCCCGAGACATATGAGATAGGGATGTCTCATATCGGCCTGAAAATCCTCTATCACATCATCAACGCCCGCCCGGACTTTCTCGCCGAGCGGACTTTCGCCCCCTGGGTCGATATGGAAGCGAAAATGCGCGAGCGTCGTATCGCGCTGTACTCGCTCGAATCGTTCCGGCCCGTGCGCGAGTTCGACATCGTCGGGTTTTCGCTGCAATATGAAATGACTTATACGAACGTGCTCAATATGCTCGACCTCGCAGGAGTGCCCATCATAAGCGGCGAGCGAAATGACGAGGACCCCCTTGTGATCGCCGGCGGCCCCTGCGCGCTGAATCC
>CBDUSG010000484.1:0-3475 GCA_965369575.1 uncultured bacterium
AGCTAAGCAGCGGTACGTGGCGCCTACTACTCTGGCCTTCCTGAATTTTGTGCTGGTAGAAATCGACGATTGCTTTGCCTGGTTGGACAAGGCATACGAAGCCCACGATTTCTGGCTCTGCCATCTCAAGATAGAGCCAATGTTTCGCACCGATCCGCCGGACCCAAGATACGATGCTATGCTCAAGAAAATCGGACTGGACAAATGATCGGCAAGACTGCAATCACGAATGACACGAATGGGAGCGAATTACACGAATAAAATCGAACCGCAAAGAGCGCAAAGGAAAACCAAGAATCGAACCACGAAGGCACCAAGCATGCCCTCGACTGCGATCGGGGGAACGCAGAGGGAAATAAAAAGAGGACATTACCACAAAGGCACAAAGACACTAAGAAAAGCCTTGGGATATTTTTTCTTTTTCTTCTGCCTTTGTGCCTTGGTGTCTTGGTGGTTGGAAAAGGTGCTATTCAACTTCATAAACTTGGTGGATAAACAAATGATCGGCAAGAAGATTTCGCACTACAAAATCAGCGACAAGCTCGGCGAGGGCGGCATGGGTGTGGTGTACAAGGCCGAGGATACGAAGCTCGAACGGCCAGTTGCACTTAAATTCCTCTCTCCTTCCAGCCTCGGCACTGAGGAAGACATGATTCGGTTCATCCGTGAGGCGAAGACAGCAGCGGCGCTGGATCACCCGAACATATGTACGGTTCACGAGATAGACGAGGCTGAAGGGCAGACTTTTATCGCAATGGCGTTCGTTGAGGGGCAGAGCCTCGAGGAAAGAGTTGAATCCGGACCTCTTGAGATACAGGAGGCTGTGGACATTGCCATCCAGATTGCGGAAGGCCTCAAGGAGGCACATAGAAAAGGCATCATTCACCGCGATATCAAGAGCGCGAATATTATGGTGACCGAGGATGGCAAAGCGAAGATAATGGACTTCGGTCTTGCAAAACTTGCGGGACGGACAAGGCTGACCAAAACCGCAACCATCATGGGAACAGTCGCCTACATGTCGCCCGAGCAGGCGAGCGGAGAAGCAACCATTGACCACCGCACCGACATCTGGTCATTGGGCGTAGTCTTATATAGGATGCTGACAGGAAATCTGGCATTCGACGCCCCAACCGATGCCGCACTCATCCATAAAATCATCTATGAGGAACCGGGACCGATATCCAGCCTCCGGAGTGACATTCCATCTGGATTAGAGGACGCGATTCGGAAAATGCTAAAAAAGAACCCTCAGGACCGGTATCAGGATATGCAGTCATTGATTTCTGATCTGCAATCCGTAAAATCAAGGATGGTTACCGTGACAGCAGAACCCGCTCCTTCCATTGCAGTTCTTCCGTTCGCGAACATGAGCGCCGATCCCGACCAGGAATACTTCTGTGACGGACTCGCCGAGGAAATCATAAACGCGCTCACGCAGCTCAAAGACCTGCACGTAGTCGCACGGACGTCCGCTTTTTCATTCAAGGGAGAGAAAATGGACGTCCGCGAAATCGGCAGGAAGCTGAACGTCGCGACAGTACTGGAGGGAAGCGTCCGCAAGGCGGGAAACAGGCTGCGGATAACGGGACAGCTTGTCAAGGTAGCCGACGGCTACCACCTATGGTCGGAGCGGTTCGACCGCGAACTGGACGACATATTCGCCATCCAGGATGAGATTACGCTTGCAATTGTCGATAGGCTCAGGCCAAAACTCTTTGGAAAAGAGAAGGCAGCGCTTGCCCGGCGCCAGACCGTGAACATTGAAGCCTATAATCTATACCTGCAGGGGCGTTGGTTCCAGAGCCAATCGACGTCGGAAGGATTGAAAAAGGCAATCGATTATTTCGAGCAGGCAATTGAAAGAGAGCCCGACTATGCGCCGGCCTACGCGGGATTGTGCGATTCCTATTATACCCTCCCTTTTTATGGAGCTTACGCGCCGAAGCAAGTTCTTCCGAAGGCCAGGGAGGCGGCGCTCAAGGCGCTGCAGCTTGATGATACTCTAGCTGATGCGCACAGATCACTCGGGGGGATCAAATCGTCATATGATTGGGATTGGGAAGCCGGCGAAAGGGAATTCAAGCGTGCCATCGAACTCAATCCCGGCCATGCGCCCAGTCATCATGCATATGCCTTTTTGCTGATGTATGTGGGTCGGCATGCCGAGGCGATAAAGGAGATAGAGCGAGCCCTCGAGCTGGACCCGCTCGCTCTTCTTATAAGCAGGGACGCAGGAGTCATTTTGGGCTATGCCAACGAACCGGATAAGGCTATTAGTGTGCTCCGCAGGACCCTGGAGATGAATCCCGGCTATCCCGCCGCTCACGTCCTGCTGGGATTGGCATACATGAAGAAGTCGATGTATGACGAAGCTTTGACGGAATGCGAATTGGAAATGGAAGGCGCCGACGGTCTGAATACTCTTGCGCAAGCCCGGATCGGCCTTATTTATGCTCTAACGGACCGGCGAGATGACTGCCGGCGGATCCGCGAAGATTTGATTGAAAGATCGAATCGGGAATATGTCCCGCCGTTTCTTCTCGCGGGGCTGTCTCTTGCCCTTGGAGAAACAGATCGCGGTTTTGATCTTCTCGACAAAGCATACGAAGAGAAGGATCCCTTTCTCTGCTACCTAAAGGGCGATAGTTTGGCGAGTGACGCCTTAAACGTGCGTTCGGACCCGAGATATCTTGCCCTACTCAAGAAGATGGGCCTGGATAAATGATCGGCAAGGCCGCAATCACGAATGACACGAATGGGAGCGAATTACACGAATAAAATCGAACCGCAAAGAGCGCAAAGGAAAACCAAGAATCGAACCACGAAGGCACCAAGCATGCCCTCGACTGCGATCGGGGGACACCAAGAAGGACAAAAGACATTTTTAAATTTTATCCTTCGTGCCTTGGTGTCTTGGTGGTAAGAAAAGGTCCTATTCAACTTCATAAACTTGGTGGATAAACCATGATCGGCAAGAAGATTTCGCACTACAAAATCAGCGACAAACTCGGCGAAGGCGGCATGGGAGTCGTGTATAAGGCCGAGGATACCAAGCTTAACCGCACCGTCGCGCTCAAGTTTCTCCCCGGTCACGCACTCGGTGGTGAGGAGGAAAAGGCGCGGTTTGTCCGCGAGGCGCAGGCCGCCGCCGCGCTCGATCATCCCAACATCTGCACTGTCCATGAAATCGATGAGAGCGGAGGCCGCACTTTCATTGCGATGGCGTACATCGACGGGCAGAGCCTCGAGGAAAAAGTGCGCTCGGGCCCGCTAAGCCCGAAGGAAGCAGTCGATATAGCCGTCCAGGTTGCCGAAGGACTGCAGGAGGCGCACGAGAACGGGATAGTGCATCGCGACATAAAGAGCGCCAACATTATGCTCGGCAAAAAGGGGCAGGCCAAGATCACGGATTTCGGCCTCGCCAAACTCTCAGGAAAAACAAAGCTCACCAAGACGGCCACCATACTGGGCA
>CBDUSG010000485.1:0-3470 GCA_965369575.1 uncultured bacterium
TCCGCCGCACCGAGTCGAGGGCGTCTTTGTCGGTCTCCTCCTTTATCTTTGTGAGGAACAGCCTTTTGCCGGAGGAATTCCCGCCGTCCTCCATGAAGAGATAAGCCGCGCGAGGGTTCGACTGGAGATTGTGATGCGTGAGCCTGTCGGCCATGATGAAGGCGACGGTCTCTTCGTCCATCACATGAGGCCTCGCGTAAACGGCGGCATCCACCCTGCCTTCGGCGTCCGACGTGGCCAAAACGCCGCGGCCATTTGCCGCATCGAAGTACTCTCCGATTTTCATCTTAAAACACCTCCCACGGTAATTTTCAGGTTCTTGAGTCTACTTCAGGCTTTTTCCGTCCGCCTGAATGATCTTGTCCCTGACCGCAGATTAAGGCCCCCTATCTTCGAACCGGCCGGCCGCTCCGGCCCGTCGGCGGCCCCACGATTTTCCTTTGATCTATTATGTCTCCGAACCCTTCTCGTTGACAGAGCTAATCCGGCCTGTCGGGTCATCCGGTGATTTTTCCCGGCGGAAAATCAAGATTGATAACGCCCCCGTCGCCGTGGTAAAGTATTCGATACTTCGGGTTTGGTGGGCGACAAGCTGAAAGATGGGGAGAGCAAAGAAATGGATATTGCCGGCAAATGCGCAATCGTAACGGGCGGCTCGAGCGGGATCGGAAAGGCCATAGCGTTGCGTCTTGCGCGGCTGGGCTCGAACGTGTTTCTCGTAGCTCGGCGCGAAGGGCCGCTGCGAGAGGCCGTCGCCGAACTGGAAAAAGAGGCCGGGGCCGGGAATCAGCGGTTCGGCTGCTTCAGCGCCGACGTGTCGGATCGGTCAGCCGTAGAGGAAGCGGTAAAAGCGGCCGAGGCCGACTGCGGACCTGCAACCGTGCTCGTGAATTCGGCAGGCGTGTCCAACCCCGGCTACGTGGAAAAGCTTACCCTCGACAGCATGGAATCCGAGATAAAGGTCAACTACCTTGGGACCGTTTACATGATTAAGCAGGCCGTCGACGGCATGATGGAGCGGCGAGCCGGTTGGATCCTGAACGTTTCGAGCCTGGCCGGACTCAAGGGCATATTCGGCTACACAGGCTATTGCGGCTCGAAATTCGCGATCGTGGGATTCTCCGAGGCATTGCGAAGCGAGCTTCGACCTTATGGCGTGAATGTCTCGGTCCTCTGCCCGCCCGATGTCGACACTCCCATGCTCGAAGAAGAAAACAAAGTAAAGCCGCTCGAAACGCTCAAGATAGCCGAGGGCGCAAAGATCATGCGGCCGGACGACGTCGCCCGAGCGGCCGTCGAGGGCATGAAGCGGGGTAAGTTCATCATCACTCCCGATTTCTCCGGCAAGATGCTCTGGCTCGTCAACCGGCTGGCGCCGGCACTTGTCGATAGCATGCTGAACGGCACCATCGATAAGGTCAGAAAAAAGAGAGGGCTCTAGGACCGAGGCCGAAAACACTCAGGCTTCGACGAAAAAAAGCTCGTCCAGAAACGCAGGGCGCTCAGGCGAAATATAAGCTCACGCATGATAGTATTGACAAACCGGACCCGTGCTAATAAAATAGAAGGTGCGGGCCCATAGCTCAGTTGGTTAGAGCAGCTGACTCATAATCAGCTGGTCGAAGGTTCGAGTCCTTCTGGGCCCACTACATAACACCTTGACAATGGGCCGCTTGGGAAGATGTCTGAGCGGCCTTTTCGCTTGTGAAAGGTGTGATTGTGGCCATGATGCCGGCTTTTTCCTCTAAATAAGATGCTTGCCTTCCTGCCGCAAGCCTCGGATCAACCTCGCTCACGATGTTGTACCTGCCAAAAGCCGAGCGCGTCTTATGGCCTGAATGTGGACAGCGCCGCCGTGTATTACTAAAGCCGCTTTCCCACGCTTGACCTCACAATCAAGCACCGTCGAGAACGGCTCGAATACACTTTTATTGAAAGGATTGATGTGTTCAGTTTTCATCATTCTTTCCGTTTCTCAAGTGTTTTGGAGGCGACATCCATATACCGGCATACCGGCCATGACCCTAAACGATGCCGCAGACAAAAAGCCAAGGCCAAGACAGCGGCTCTCGCCATCTCTTTGGCAGTAAGAATGGCTCGAGAATGCGTTCCTGTGTTTCGTTATCCATCCCAGCTGCATCATTATCCAATTGTGTCGGAACAGATCACGTTCTCTCCCGCTCATCCACTTACCTACTTGGACACCAAGCTTACGACGGTTCTGCGTCCGGGAAAGGCGGGCCCGCTATCCGCTGCAAATCGAGCATCATTTCGGCGACCGTCTGATATCTTTTTGCGAGATTTTTTTCCAAGGTTTTCAGCACAAGCTTGTCGATCTGTGGAGCAACTTTCTTGTTTACATGTGAGGGCCGCACCGGATTAAACCGCCTGCTCATGACCATTTTCATGTACAATTTCTTGTCCTGCACCTTATAAGGAAGCTGCTCGGTCAGCAGCTCATACATCACTACTCCGAGGGAATATATGTCGGTGCGAACGTCGAGGGGCTCGCCACGGATCTGTTCCGGCGACATATATTGAGGGGTGCCCGCCCTTGATTTCCAGTTTCGGAGCGCCCAGAACGTGTTGGTCAGACTCAGGCCGAAATCGGCCACCTTGATGTTCCCATCTTTCGACAGCAGGATGTTCTCGGGCTTAACGTCCCTGTGAATGATGCTGTGAAACTTCGTTTTGTCGAGCCTGTGATAATGAATGAATTGGAGTCCGGCACAGATTTTCAGGATCAGATGGAGGGCTTTAAACACGTCAATGTCCTCCGACTGCATGTGCTCGCGGAGATTACCGCCGTCCATGAATTCCATCAGCAAGTAGCCTTTTCCCTTTTCCAGTTGCAGCCCATAAATGTCTATGACATTGGGGTGGTTCAGCCTTTTGGCGCTCGAAACCTCGTGCTCGAGATGTTGGGAATGTTTGCGAGTCTTTAATAAGTAATCCGGAAGAATCTTGATGGCGATGTGGCCGCCGGTCTTTTCGTGCCGGGCCAGAAAGACTCGTCCCATCCCTCCTTCTCCAACGGGAGAGACTATTCTGTAATCGCCGACTCTTTCGCCAATGGCCATTTCTCACGCCTCGTCTCTATGACCTGAAGATAAAGAAGGCAGCCCCTATCAGGCACAAACCCGCCCACAGATAATTCAGGTTGACCGGCTTTTTCATATAGAAAATGGCAAACGGAACAAACACCGACAGGGTGATTACCTCCTGCAGTATTTTCAGTTGGGGCAGGCTCAGCGCCGTGTATCCAATTCGGTTTGCGGGCACCTGGAGAAGATATTCGAAAAAGGCGATTGACCAGCTCACGATTACCGCTATGAACCATTTTCGGTCGGACAGGTTCTTGAGATGCGCATACCACGCGAATGTCATAAACACATTCGACATCGCCAGCAATAATTATGTTTTAAGGAGTACAGACATGGACAACACCTCCTGGCAAAGGACCCGCGCCG
>CBDUSG010000486.1:0-3461 GCA_965369575.1 uncultured bacterium
CTGCGGAATCCATACTTGACGCCGTCGTAGCGGGCAAGATTCGAGCTTGCCTCGGCCGGCGCAACAATGTAGTAGGCCGCCAGAGCGTAGGCGAAATGCGGGAGCGAAATATCGACGCTCTCTGCTCCAAGCTGTTCCAAAACATCTATGGCGGCCCTTACCGAATCGGCTACTTCGGAATCGATTCCCTCCTGGAAATACTCGCGCGGAATCCCTATCTTCAGCCCCTTGGCGTCTTTCAAGAGGTTTGCGGTGAAGTCCGGGCATTCCGTTTCGGCAGAGGTCGAGTCGCGCGGATCGTGGCCGCCGATCACGTTCATAAGTAATGCGGCGTCCTTGACGTCCCTCGTCATCGGGCCTATCTGGTCAAGTGACGAGGCGAACGCCACGAGCCCGTAGCGTGAAACGCGGCCGTACGTCGGCTTGAGGCCGACAATTCCGCAAAACGAGGCGGGCTGTCGGATGGAGCCGCCGGTATCTGAGCCGAGCGCGGCTATCGCCTCGCCGCCCGCCACTGCCGCGGCCGAGCCTCCGCTCGAGCCGCCTGGCGCGCGCTCCGGGTCCCACGGGTTGCGCGTGGGACCGAAGGCCGAATTCTCGGTCGAGGAGCCCATTGCGAATTCGTCGAGGTTGGTCTTTCCCACGAGGACGGCGTCGACGGCGCGAAGCCTCTCGACCACCGTCGCATCGTACGGCGCGATGAATCCTTTCAGGATTTTTGACGCGCACGTGGTCTCTGTCCCGGCCATGCAGAGCAGATCTTTAAGCGCTATCGGGATTCCCGACAATGGATGTATCGGTTTGCCTCCTTTGACTTTTTCATCGACAGTTTCGGCGGTCCGCAGCGCCTCGTCGCGCATCACCAGCAGATATGCGTGTATGAGAGGATCGCGGCGGTCGATGTTGCCGAGGACGCGCTGGGTGATTTCGACAGCGGTCGTCTCTCCCGTCACGATCATCTCGTGAAGTTCATGCGCGGGAAGCATCGCAAGGTCTTGTGTGGGGTTGAGGGGCATCGAGGCGTCCTATTCGATTACACGCGGGACGACGTAGAAGGTCTCGTGGCGGCGCGGCGCGTTCTGAAGCAGCTCGGCGACAGGCGACGATTCTTCTCTGGCCTTGTCTTCGCGCATCGGCGTCTTCGTGAAAAACATGTGCGAGGTGGGCGGAATATCGGTCGTGTCCAATTCGTCGAGTTTTTCGATGTAACCCAAAATCTCGTTGAGCTGGGAGATGAACCCGTCGAGTTCTTCCTCACCGAAATCGAGCCGCGCGAGCGCCGCGACGTGGTACGTCATTTCTCGTGTTATTCTCATCGTCAGCTCCCGTCGGGTGTGTCGTCGTCGCCGCCGACCGCGCTTTCAATGGCCCGTTTTGCCAGGCCGTAGATCAGCTCGAGGTCGAAGGGCTTCTTCACGTCCGCGAAGGCCCCGAGGTCGAGGGCTTCCTGAATCATTTCCTCCAGACCGTAGCCTGTCATCACTATCACTCGGCTCGATGGAGAAATGGCTTTGAGCCGCTTATAAACCTCCACACCGTTCATGCCGGGCATGCGGATGTCGGTGAAGACGACACTGTAATGGCTCTTTTGAGCCATTTCCAGTCCGTGCGCGCCGTCTTCGGCCGTGTCCACCTGGTAGCCCTTACGCGAGAGTACGTCAAATAAAAGATCCCTTATCACCGGCTCATCGTCGATGATGAGGATACGGGCGGATTCTTCTGTTTCGCGCGTGTGCTCCATGATCGCTCGATTATACAACATGCAAGGCGGGCGTATCAAGTATTTTTTCTGTATTACAGGGCGGAAAAAGGCGGCCGCTCAGGCCTTTGACAACCGCAGGGAGCCGTGCTAGGATTGGTTTTGGAATGAACAATCAAGCGCTTCTGGTTGCGCCCTATATCCACGATTTCGCGGCTTTCGATCTCTGGCTCAAGCCTGTCGGCCTGCTCTACGTCGCGGCCGCTGCGGAGGCCGCGGGCTACTGCGTGCGAGTCGTCAACTGCGTCGACCGGCTGCATCCGAAAGCGTCAGGGACGGCCCGGCCGGCCTCCCGGGGCGACGGCAGGGGAAAGCTTCCTTTTGTCGGCATCGAGAAACCTGAATGCCTGGCCCGGGTCCCTCGCCGCTTCAGGCGCTACGGTATCCCGCTCGACGTCTTCCGCGCCGAGGCCGCCAGAGGCCCGCGACCCGACGTGATAGGCGTCGGCTCGATGATGACGTATTGGTGCGGCGGCGTGGCCGAGACGATATCAATATTGCGCGAGGTCTGGCCTGGCGTGCCGGTGATCCTCGGGGGGGTCTACGCAACCCTCTGCCCAGCGCACGCGCGAAGGTATAGCGGCGCGGATATCGTCGTCGAAGGCCGGGGCGAGAACAGGTTTGTCGAGGTTCTCCGACGCGAGACAGGGCGCGCCGAAAACGCTACGGCCCGCCCGAATCCTCCACGACCCGCCTATCACCTCCTCGAACACCTCGACTCCGTGAGCATGCTTACCTCGTACGGATGCCCCTTTTCCTGCGCCTATTGCGCGTCGAAACTGCTCCGGCCCGAATTCATCCAAAGGCCGGTGGCGGAGGTAGTGGACGAAATCGCGTGCTACGCGGCCGAGATGGGGATAAGGCATATCGCCTTCTATGACGACGCCTTGCTCGTAAACGCCGGCCGCCATATTAAACCGATACTGCATGAGATTTGCGGCAGGGAGCTGGATATCAATTTTCACACTCCCAACGGCCTTCACGCAAACATGATCGATGAAGAACTGGCGGACCTCATGAGGATGTCCGGGTTTGCGACAGTGAGGCTGAGCGTGGAGAGCATCGAAGAGGCTCGCCTCGAAGACTCATGCAGGAAAGTTACGCCCGAGGGCTTCGGGGCGGCGGTAGCACGCCTTTTCTCCGCCGGCTACGGCCCCGGCGAGATCGAGGCGTATGTGATGATGGGCGCGCCGCGCCAGCGAGCCCGGGAAGTGGAAGCGACGATGCGCTTCGTTCACGATATCGGCGCAGTTATCAGGCTGGCGGATTTTTCGCCCATTCCGGGCACCCCGTATTTCGCCGCCGCCGTCGAAGAGTACGGGCTCGATCCTGATGAGCCGCTCTTGCAAAACGGGTCGGCGCTTCCCCATCTCGTGCCCGGCATGGCCGAGCGGTATCGATCCCTCAAGGAGCTGGCCGGCACGCTGAATTCCAAGCTTGCTCGCCAGGGGGCGGGAAGGCGGAGCGGGCGGGCGGAGGCCTTTCCGGGCGCTGAGAGCCGCCTGCCGGACAATCTCCCAAAAAAGCCGGCCTGTCCCGAGTAAAAGCTTATCCCCGGGCGCACCTGCGGCCCTTGTACCGCCCCAAACCGTTCATCTGAAACATATCTGAAACACTTGCAACATTAACATGTGTTGCATGCAACACTTTCTGGGATGCCGATTATGTGTTTTATGGGAAATATGAGATATGAGATATTACC
>CBDUSG010000487.1:0-3440 GCA_965369575.1 uncultured bacterium
CGTCGTCTGGCGCGAGGAGCAGGCGGGCAAATACCCGACAATCGACTCGACCGGCCCCGACTGGAACCCGCGCGGCTGCCAAAAAGGGTGTTCATACAGCAACATGATGTACAATCCCGACCGCATAAAGTATCCGATGAAGAGCGTGGGCGAGCGCGGCGAGGGCAAGTGGAAAAGGATATCTTGGGACGAGGCCATGGATGAAGTTTGCAACCATCTGCTCGATGCCATCGAGACCGAGGGGCCCGAGTCGATCATCTTCGAGCCCGGCCCCGGCAACGGCGGCTGGATACATCTGCTGACGGGGTTCCGCCTGTTCAGCAGTCTGGGCGCAACCGAACTCGACATCGACTCGACCATCGGCGACTTTTACAAGGGAATCTACGAGACATTCGGAAAATTCCAGTTCTGTCACTCGTGCGACGGGTGGTACTTCGGGAAGCTTATCCTCATCTGGCATCGGAACCCGGTGTACACGACGATTCCGTCGTTCCATTTCGTCACGGAAGCCAGATACAACGGCTCCGAGGTGATAACGATATCGCCCGACTACTCGCCCTCCACCATCCACTCGGACGAATGGATTCCGGTGCAAATGGGAACCGACGCGGCTTTCGCGCTCGGGGTGGCGCAGGAGCTGATCTCGAAGGGCACGTACGACAAGGGGTTCCTCAAGGAGCAGACCGATTTTGCGCTGCTCGTCAGGAGCGACAACGGCAAGTTCCTCCGCGAAACCGACCTCGAGCGCTTCGGGCCCGAGGACCAGCTCTACTTCTGGGACTCGGCCGCCGGCTCTCCCGTCAAGGCGCCGCGCGGCACGCTCGAGCTCCCCTGCGATCCCGCGCTAGAAGGTACATTTACCGTTACGCTGATAGACGGCAGACAGGTCGAGGTCAGGCCCAGCTTCGATATTTTCAGGGAGATGCTCGATGCGGAATACACCCCCGAACAGGCTTCGAAGATCTGCGGCGCGTCCCCCGACACGATCAGGCGGCTGGCGAAGAAGGCATGGAATGCGCGCGGTCACGTGTTCATCAGCAACGGCGCCAACACCCCCAAATACTACCACGGCGACCTGATGGAGCGCGCGATGTGCCTGCTGCTGGCGCTCACCGGCAGCATCGGCAATAAGGGCAGCGGAATCGAAGGCTGGAACCAGTCGCTCTTCGACGGGGCGACGGCGCTGATGGTGCGCGAAAAGAAGTTGCTCGGCTCATTGCTGCAATACGGCAAGTCGAGGCTCGACAAGCTCATACTCCAGGCCAAAGACCCCGACATGACAGACGAGATTATGCAAAGGGAGCTTGAGAGGGCCATGAACAAAGAGCGGATGGGCATGGCCCCTCCGGCATTCCTCTACTACTTCCATTCCGGCTATCGCGAGACCTGGGACAATAAGGACTGGCACTGCCCGACGATGAAGCGCGACTTCGCCGAATACATGAAAGAGGCGATGGATAAAGGCTGGTACGACGGAGTCGTCAAGCCCGCGCCCGACCAGAAGCCCCAGGTATACGCATATTGCGGCACCAGCCCGGCGCGCAAGAATCGCGGCTGGTGGAACAACATCTATCCCTCTCTCTGGAAGCAGTATAAATTCATTTTCGGAATCGAGGTTCGCTGGAGCACGACGGCGCTGATGTCCGACATGGTCCTGCCGAGCGCCGGGTTTTACGAAAAAACCGACACCCGCTTCCCCACCCCGCACGTGCCGTGGCTGACTCTAACCGAAAAGGCCGTCTCGCCGCCCGGCGAAGCACTCGAGGAATGGGAAATATGGAGAATGATCGCCGCTCGGCTGTCAGAGCTGGCCGAAAAAAGAGGGCTCACGACGTACAAGTCACGCAACGGGGTCAAGCACGACCTCTCGGAACTGGTCGAATACCAGACGCTGGGTCGCGACAACGCCGACGAGACCATGGACGACGCGCTCAAGCTCAGCGCCATGCTTGGCTCCCTGCCGGAAGGAACGAACCTCGAGAATTTCCGCAAGGAAGGCATCGTACGCTTCACGAAGATCGCGAAGCTCGACGTGATCGCCATGCATCTGGCGACAGACATCAAGCCCGACGAGCCGATCGTGCCGCTCACCTACCATACCGGCTCCAAAAAGTTGCCGTACCCGACATACTGCCGCCGCATCCAGTTCTACATCGACCACGACTGGTTCCTCGAGGCCGGCGAAGGACACCCCGTACACAAGGATTCCCCGAAGACTGGAGGCGACTATCCGCTGATTATGACAAGCGGCCATCAGCGGCACACGATCCACTCGATATGGGTCACCGACGACGTGCTCGCGAAAACGCACCAGGGACGCCCGACCATGTTCATGAACACCGAAGACGCAGAGGCGAGGGGCATCAAAGACGGCGACCTGGTGCGGGCATACAACGACTTCGACGAGTTCAAGATCCACGTCAAACTCAGCTCGGCCATCCGCTCCGACAAAGGCGTGGGACCGGGGCAGGTCCTCATCTATCACGCTTGGGAGCCATATCAGTTCGAGAACTGGAAAAGCTACGACTCGGCGATTCC
Source organism: uncultured bacterium (assembly GCA_965369575.1). Lineage (GTDB taxonomy): Bacteria > Abyssobacteria > SURF-5 > SURF-5 > SURF-5 > CBDUSG01. The sequence continues at coordinate 2,539 of CBDUSG010000487.1, forward strand.
GGGCATGATAAAGTGGCTCGATCTCGCCTCGGGATACGGCCACCTCAACTACTACAGGTGGAACTGGTGCACCCAGCCCGTCGACCGCGGCGTGACCCTCGAGGTCGAGAAGGCGTAGGGCGAGCGCACAGGCGCGCGGTCGCACGGAAAGGCCGGAGTTCCTACTTCACGAGATTGAAGATAAGCCTGGTGAGCAGCCCGAGCAGCGGCGGAAACAGGATGCCCGCCGCCAGCCGCGAAAACGCGAACTTCGGCCCCATCAGCGGCATCTCCCAAATTATTATGCGGTGCACGCCGACTATCGACCACGAGAATAAGAACGCGGATATCGGCGCTATGTCGGCGCCCGCCTTCCGCAGAGCGGCCACGATCGGAAAGCTGGTCATCGGGCCGCCGGGCGTGATGGCGCCGAGCACACTCGCCAGCAGCAACCCTCTCGCGCCCGACTCGGCGCCTATCCATTTGGCGGTCAGCTCGGTCGGTATGACCACCTGAACCATGCCGGCCATCGTGAACGCGATCACGAGCAGGGGCAGAATCTGATATCCCATCTTCCAGCCCGAAGAAAAGCCCTCCCCCACCAGCGTGAAATCGCCGCGCCTCAGGTAAGCCGCAACTATCAGCGCAACCGTCATCGCGATCAGAAATATAATGGATTTATTCATCTTTGCTCCTTCCGTTTCCCGCAGTCGATTCGAAAAGCCCATCGGGCACGACACTAACACGGCGCATCCCACCGAGTCAACGAGCGGGACCCGCGGATTCCGAGAAAACAGCGGCGGCCATTGGCCCTGTGAGGGGCGAGGCGCCCCCCCACACCCCTCCGTGGGATTGTTCGCCTCCATCATCGGCGGGGGGCGGGCCCCCCACCACCGATAAAAAGTATACGTGCCACGGGGAAT
>CBDUSG010000488.1:0-3437 GCA_965369575.1 uncultured bacterium
TAAATACTATTAGATTATCTTCAGTAGCTCCCGCTGATTTTGACAGGTAATTAGTTGATGATGCGTTTAACAGTTCCCACTTATCAATCCCAGATCGGTAAATCATATCCATTTGAAAGCCAGAGCCTGCTATATCACCGGCTAGCAATGCTTGGTTGCCACTCTTTCGTATGCGACACAGCCCGCAGCGAGCGTCCTGATGCGCCGTGTCCTTAAGCGAGAACCGGATTCGGACGATCCGCAAAAAGCGGCTGCGCTCATTGCGCTGCTCGCCTGCTCGGTGGCTGCCTGCGTGATCAATCCATACGGAATCAGGGGGCTGCTCTTTCCGTTCACGCTATTCACGCGGGCGGGCGGGATGGAAAACGTGTTCGCAAGTTCGATCGCCGAGCTGCAGCCGCCGTTTTCAGGCTATAACCTTACGCTTCCGCTGAAATTTCTCGCCGCACTTTTCGCGCTCTCGGCCGCGTCGATCGCATTCGATTACCGAAACCTGAAGCTTAGCCATGTGGCCGTCTTCGCGGGCACGGGTTATCTCGCCCTTACCGCCAGGCGCAATGTGGCCATCTTCGCGCTGGCTATTTTGCCGATAGCCGTCGAGCATGCGGACAACTTGATAGCGGGACTACGTGAGGCTCGAGATCGAAAATTCGGCGTCACCCCAAAGCGGGTGGGCGTCGCCGCAGGCGCGCTCATTGTTGCCGCCGCGGTTTTCCAGATTTTCAGCGTCGTAAGCAACCGTCACTACATCGCCGACAGGCGACCCGAAAGATTCGGATCAGGATTCAAGCGGCAGACTTTCCCGCACGGCGCATTCGTGTTCATAAAGGAAAACGGAATCGGCGGCCCTTTTTTCAACAACATGGACATAGGCGGTATGTTCATCTGGGAGATGTATCCGAAGGAGAAGGCGTTCATAGATGCCAGGCTCGAGGTGAATTCGGCCGAGGCCTTTGCCGAATACCGCCGCGCGATGTCCGACGCAGGCGCCTTCGCCCGACTGGCGGAAAAGCACGCATTCAACGCCGCCGTCGTCTCGCACACCTCGCAGGACGGACTCTACCTGTTGCCGATCCTGAGCCGCATGCCGGAGTGGGCGCTGGTGCATCTCGACCCGATAGCGGCGGTCTTTGTCAGAAACATCGAGGCCAACAAGGCTATTATCAATGAACACGCGATCGACCTGGCTCGCGATCCCATCGAGCCTTTCGCGCCGAACGACAGCCTGAACGAAGGCGGACCGCGCCTGCTGAGAATGATAATGGGAAGGGCGCCGGCGTCTAAGGAGATGGAAGCGCAGAACCGCTTCAACCTCGGGCTCGTCTTTTATGTCGTGGGCCTTCCCGGACACGCGATCGACCAGCTCGAGGCGGGATTGGACCTCGTGCCGTCCTCTCCCGAGGGACATTACAACCTCGGGCTTGCCTATGAGCGGATCGGGCGGGTGCAGGATGCGGCCGCCGAGTATGAGCGGACCATCGACCTCGATGCCCGCCACTCGGGCGCGCACACGAACCTCGGAAGAATCTACGACGAGCAGGGCCTGAAGGAAAAGGCCGAGGCGCAATACAGGCGCGCGATCGGGTGGGGCGCAAAAGACCCCGTGCCGCTTTATAATCTAGGGGCGCTCTATTACGAGCGCGGCGACCGCGAGGCCGCGCGCGACTGCTGGCGCCGCGCGCTCAAGGCCGATCCTTCGTTCGCTCCGGCGAACGAGGCGCTCGACCGACTCGGAGAGTAATTGCCGCGTGCGTCATCCCCCGGGATAGCGATTCCCGGCATCGGTCTTTTTCGGCCCAACGAGATGGGAACACGGAAAAAGCGGCGTCCGAATGGATTTTATCCCACGCGGAGCGCCGCCTTTTTGATCGGAAATTTCGCCGAGGCTTTCTTGCGCCCCGGTGAGACGGGACCGTTTAGCCGCCGTTCTGCTCGCCGAGTATGACCAGCGCATCGACCGCGACCGGTTTCGAGCCGGCGATGATCAGCGGATTGATGTCGATCTCTTTTATCGCATCGTGCTCGAGGCCTATTTTGCCTATGGCGACCAGGATATCGGCCAGGGCGTCGCGGTCGACCGGGTCTTCACCCCTGAAGGCGTCAAAAATTTTCTTTCCTGGCAGCTCGTCCATCATTTCGAGCGCGTCGCGCTTTTCAAGAGGCGCGATCCGGAACGTGACCTGCTTCAGGATTTCGACGAAGATGCCGCCGAGCCCGAGCATCGCGCACGGGCCGAACTGCTCGTCCCGCATCAGCCCCACGACCAACTCGCGGCTGCCCGATACCATCTTCTGCACGAGAATGCCGTCGATCCGCTCGTCGCCGATGCGCCCCATGATATCGTCGTAGGCCTCGGCCACTTCTTTTTCGTCGCGCAGCTTGAGCGCGATGAGGTTGCGCTCGGTCTTGTGCGTAAGCGCGGGCGAACACGCTTTCAGAACAGCCGGAAAACCCAGCTTCCTGGCCGAATCGACCGCGGCGTCTTTGTCTTTCGCGAGAAATTCCTCGGTTACAGGGATGCCGTATGCGCTCAGAACCTGTTTCGATTGATATTCCGAGAGGGCATGTTGTCCCGCTTTCAAAGCTTCGGTAATCGTCTCCATCGAGTAATCGCTCCTTTTCGTTGATTCGGCGGCTTCGCAAACGCGCCCAGGATTGCCCGCCGCAGCCGCTTCATGCATGGGGTTGGCGTAGCGCCGGCGCGGGCATGGAGAGCCATTATACCATTATTTTGTCGATTTCTCAAAATCGATCCGCGGAAGGCGGCGGCTTTATGGATAACTGCTTATCAGCACACCTCTTGTGGCGAATCGAAAACGCTTTATCCAGAGGCCGTCGGCGGGCTATAGCGGAATCACAAGCTCGTCCAGTGTCTCCGGCCCTTCGGTCAGGCTCAGGTTGCCCGTCTCGGTGATCAGCACGGTGTCCGAGTGACGGAAGCCTCCCCGGCCCTCGATGTATATCCCCGGCTCGATGCTGATGAGCATGCCGGGCGCAAGCTCCCTGTCGTCGCCGAGAGCGACATACGGCGCTTCGTGGCCGGTAATGCCCAGGCCGTGTCCGGTCCGGTGAAGGATATTGTCGCCGTAACCCGCGTCGATGATGATCTTCCTGACGGCAGCGTCTATCTCGCTCAGGATCGCGCCGGGTTTTGCAAGCTCGTACGCCTTCGCCCTGGCCTCCATCGAGATTTCGAAGGGCTCCTTCGCGTGCTCGGGCAAGTGTCCGAGAAAAAACGTCCTCTCGATCTCGACGCCATAGCCGTCGATCTGGCCGCCCACAATGGAGACATGGGGGCCGCCCTCTTCCATCGGCATGAACGGGGTCGGGATGATATGAGGATCGTGGGATATGGCAGGCGGCCAGACGGCGGCCGTCAGGCTCGTCACCATGAAGTTGGCGTCGGGAATATCGGCGATGACTTTCTGCGTCATGAA
>CBDUSG010000489.1:0-3430 GCA_965369575.1 uncultured bacterium
ACAGGATCTGTCAAGCGCTTTTTTCGAAAAGATCGGAGAAAGGAAGGAGGCAAATACGATATGCCGTTTATTTATAATGAGTTACAATCTGCAAAAAAGTTTGGTGAACACTGGATCAAGCCGGAGAATGGCGGCCCGCATCCGGTCGAGAAGCGAATATCGCATGCCGGCCCAAAAAGCGGTCAGCCTCGGGTCCCTGTCATTATGCAAAGGGTTCCTCCAAGCATAATAATAATCAAATTTGTCGATGAATCTCAGGGATTTCGAAGTCGATAATCAGGGTTTATCCGATTGCCTTGCCCGATCGGCCGGGCTACGCTATATTCAGTAGAAAATAATTCATCGGACAGAATTCGCCGGCGGAGCCTGTTCTCGATACATTTTCGCGACACCTCCAATCATCCCTCGCCGACGCTCCGCATCGTCATACCTTGCAACTGTGTCACCGAACATATAAAATGATATCTCGCTTTTCCGAAAGGAATCAGCTGGGTCGGAGAATCCGCCATGGATGACAAAAAAAAGTCGCGAGAGCAGCCCGCGGATGAGTTGAAAGAACTCCGCCGCCGAGTGAATGAACTGGAGGCGTTGGAAGCCGACCTCCAACATGTCAGGGAAGAGCGAGAGATCGTGATCGAGGCCCTGGACCTCATCAACTCGTCGAAATCGGTCCGCGAGATGGTCAAGGAGCTGACCCGGCGTCTCCAGAAGTGGTCCGGCTGCGAGGCCGTGGGCATGCGGCTGCGAGACGGTCATGATTTTCCCTACTTTGGAACCAAAGGATTCCCCGAGGAATTCGTGCTTGCGGAAAACAGGCTATGCGCCGTGGATGAAAACGGAGAAGTGATTCTCGGCGACAGTGGGAATCCCGTATTGGAGTGTATGTGCGGCAATGTAATCCACCGCAGAATCGATCCTGCCCAGCCCTTCTTCACTGAGAACGGAAGCTTCTGGACCAACAGTACAACAGAGCTGCTGGCAAGCACGGATGAGACCGACAGACAGGCGCGGACCCGCAACAGGTGCAACGGTGAGGGCTACGAATCGGTCGCCCTTATTCCCTTGCGCACCGAGGAAGAACCATGCGGCCTGCTGCAGTTCAACGACAGGCGGAAGGGACGTTTTACGCCGGAACGCATCGCCCTTTTTGAACGCCTGGCATACTACATAGTTACAGCCGTTGCCCGCAAGCGGGCCGAGGAGTCGCTCAGGGAGTCCGAGATCAAGTGGCGCTCGCTTATCGAAAATTCGCCCGACCATATCATACTCCTCGACCTGGATCTAAAAATCACATTTATCAGCCACACGAATCTGGATTTGGCAGTGGAGGAGGTCGTAGGGAAATCAGCTTACAGTTTTTTCCCGGAAAAGTATTGGCCCGCCATGAAGGAGTCGTTCGACTATGTGCTGAAAACGGGCAAACCCTCTCAGCACGAAAACGTGTACCTCGATTCCGATGGTGTCGAGCACACATTCGAGTCACGCGTCGGTCCGATATTGGATGACGGCGAAATCGCAGCGCTGGCGATCATTGCGCGGGATATAACCGAACGCAAGCGGACCGAAGCGGCGCTAGGAGAATCCGAAGCCAAGTGGCGCTCGATCACCGAAAACTCGCCCGACCACATCCTTGTCCTGGATCGAGACTACAAAGTTACATTCATCAACCACACCGCGCCGGACTTGACGGTAGAGGATGTGGTGGGGAAATCGGCCTTTGACTTTGTTCCGGAAAAGTATTGGCCCGCCATGAAAGAGTCGTTCGACTATACCCTGAAGACGGGCAAACCATCTCAGCACGAAAACGTGCGCCGTGATTCCGATGGTATCGAGCATACATACGAATCACGCGTTAGCCCGATGATTGATGACGGCATTGTAATAGCATTGGTGGTTAGCGCAAGAGACGTGACCGAGCGCAAAAAGGCCGAGGAAGCGCTGCGGGAAAGCGAGGAAAGATACCGCGAGGTAGTCGAAGGAACCGAAGACCTGGTGACCCGAGTGGACGGCGAGGGCAGATTGCTCTTTGTGAATCGGACCGCAAAGAGAGTCTTCGGCCTCGAGCCGGAAGAGTGTGTCGGACTGTCCGCATTTGATTTCGTGCATCCCGACGATCGAGAGCAGACCGACACTCTTTTCCAGCAATATCTCCGAGACAAGGTTCCGACCGGAACTTTCGAAAACCGCCAGGTCAGTCGGGCCGGCCGGGTGCGACACATGATCTGGACCAGCAGGTTTCACTATGATGATTCCGGAAACCTCATCGGAATAGACGGCATAGCCCGGGATATCACCGAGCGCAAACAAGCCGAGGAAGCGTTGCGCAAGAGCGAGGAAAAGTTCGGCAAGGCGTTTCGCTCAAGCCCCAACCTCATGCTTATCACGCGAGTGGCCGATGGACGCATTCTCGACGCCAATGAAACCTTTACGAACGAGCTCGGATACGATCGCGAAGAACTAATCGGCCGCAGCACGGTGGAGGTCGGGCTATGGGCCGATCCGATTGATCGGCAACAATTCCTGGATAATGTAAAAAAAGGCGAGCAGTCTTCCGGCATTGAAATGACATTACGCGCAAATTCCGGCGAAAAACGTTTGCTGCTTTTCTCCGGAGATATTATCAATATCGACGGCGAACCTTGCGTGATCGGCGCGGCTGTGGACATCACCGAACGAAAAAAGGCCGAGGAAGAACGTGAGCTGATGGAGCGCCAGATTCAAAACACGCAGAAACTCGAAAGCCTCGGAGTGCTGGCGGGCGGCATCGCTCACGATTTCAACAATCTGCTCACCGGCATCCTCGGCAACGCCCAGCTCGCGCGGCTGAACCTGTCTCCCACATCTCCGGGCGTGAGAAACATGCAAGAGATAGAAACGGCCTCGCAGCGCGCCGCCGAACTCTGCAGCCAGATGCTCGCCTACTCCGGCCAGGGAAGATTCAGGATCGATCCGATAAACGTTAACGACCTCGTGGCCGAGATGGGGCACTTGCTCGAGGTCTCCATCTCGAAAAAGACTACCCTCGGATACGACTTCGCCGAGAGCCTTCCCCTCATCAGTGCCGACGCCACCCAGATTCGGCAGGTGGTCATGAACCTGATCACCAACGCGTCGGAGGCCATCGCTGAGGCGAGCGGGTATGTATCGATATCCACTGGCGCGAGGGAGTGCGACTCGGACTATCTGGCCAAGACGTATCTGCGTGAGAATCTCGAGCCCGGAGAATACGTTTATCTCGAGGTTGCCGACACCGGCTGCGGCATGGACGAGTCAACGCTGGGCAGGATATTCGATCCGTTCTTTACGACAAAGTTCACGGGCCGCGGCCTCGGGCTCGCGGCCACCCTGGGTATCGTGCGCGGGCATAAGGGGGCAGTTCGCGTCGAAACCGAGCCCGGCAAGGGCTCGACGTTTGCTATCCTGCTGCCCG
>CBDUSG010000490.1:0-3428 GCA_965369575.1 uncultured bacterium
TTATCACACTCGGGTGGTTGGCGTCGCGCTCGATCAGATCGCCGAGGATGCGCTTGCACTTTTCGAGGACGTCGTCCTTGTACATCCTGTAGTTGAGCCCGACCGTCGGCATCTCGTCGATGACGAGGAACCCGAGCCGGTCGGCCAGCATCAAGTATTCTTCGGCATAAGGATAATGCGAGGTCCTGAACGAGTTGCCGCCCAGCCATTTCATCAGTGAGAAATCCTTCACGGCGACCGGCTCGCAGAACCCTCTGCCGATAATCGGAAAATCCTCGTGCTTGCATACGCCGTTAAGATAAACGGGCTCGCCGTTCAAAAGGATCGAGTCCTCTGTCACTTCGACCGTCCTGATGCCGACATCCATGTGATATTCGTCCACGAGCTTCGATTTCCTGAATACTTTGAGATACAGCCGATAGAGATTCGGCGCGGCGGCGGACCATAAATCGGGACGCGGAACCTTAATCTCGAGCGAAGCTCCGCCGTTTTCCATTTTCGCCGTGGCCTTGAATTCCTTTCCGCCTCTGGTGAGCAGAGCTTCGACGGACGTCGCCCGTCCGCAGATTCCCACATCGCAAAAAACCGTTGCGCGCGTCTTTCGCACTCGAGTGCGCACGCGAATTCTTTCGATGGAGTCTCTCGAGGAGGCGCACAGCTTGACCGCCCTGTTGATGCCGCCGTACGGGAGGAAATCGAATGGAACCGAGGGATACTGCTTTCTCGATTCGAGCAGCAGCGGCAGCATTTGTATCTCCGGCAGCAGTGAGGCGAAGCTCTCGATCGCCTCGGGCGGAATGCCCGCGGTTGCGTCGACCTCGTCGGGCTCGCCCGGCGGGATCGTGTCGCGACCGAGCCTGTTGTCTATCTTCACGACGAGCCTGTGTGCGCGGCCGGGATCGGTGCGGCGCGTGATGTCGAACTCGAACGGCAGCGCGCCTCCCTCGTGTTCGCCCAGCGGCTCGCCGTCGAGCCAGACGAACGCGTTATGCCCCGCTGCTCCGAACCACAGCCGGGCGCGTCGTCCGCGCCATTCGGGCGGCAGGTAAGAGTCGGTCTGATACCATGCCGTCCCCATGTAGAACATGGTGTCCTGATACTGCTCGTTCCAACTGCCGGGCACGCCGATCGGCCGGCTCGAGGGCAGCCCCTCGAACCAGCGCTCGCCATCGCCGCGCTCATCGGCGTCGAGGAGGAACTCCCACAGACCGGATAGGTTCACCACGCTTCTGCACCCGTTGGCCTGTGGATATAGCATTGCGCCCTCCTGTTGTCTCTGGTTTGCAGGGATTATTCAGAATATCCGGGCGATCCGGACCCCTAAGATTATATATGCTTTCCGCCGCAAATCAACACGTCCGGTTTTGCTGCGGTCCTATAGGGCTCCGTCGCGCGCGGAACTCGCTTGACGATCCCCGATGGCGGGTGCTATAGTCTACATGTCATAAGTATCGATTTCCCCTTGACTTGACGCGTCGGCGCCCCCAAATATGAAATCCAGGAACGCCGCAAAAACCTCCAGGTTATCATGCATTCTGATTGCTGCGGCCTGCCTCGCCTCGGCGATGCCGTCGGCCCGCTCGAGCGCCGCCGAGGAGTCGGCCTCGCCACCGCCGGTCGAGCAGGTCGAGCCCATCATCACCAGGGAGGAGACGGTCGAGCTGCGCGTCGGCGAGAAGAAAACGATGCCCATCGGCTCAGAAATCATCGACGTCACCGTCACGCGGCCCGAGGTTGCCGACGCGTTTGTAACGGGCCCGCAAGAGCTGACGCTCAGCCCAAACTCGCCCGGTGTCGGCAAGATCGTCGTCGCCCTCGAGGACGGCGAAAGGATCGCATTCAAGGCGCGCGTGTACGTGGCCGACCCCGAGGCTTTTGCGGAGAGACTCCGCGAAAAACTGGGCCATATACAGAATGTCGATATCGAGGTGGTAAAGAGCAAAATACTGATCGACGGCAGGGTGCTTTACCTGAAAGATATGGACGAGATCGAGCGGGCGATCGGCGACAATCCCTCAATCATCAACCTTACCTCCCTCAGTTCACGCAACGCGCGCATCCTGGCACGCGAGATCGAGCGCGAGCTCAGGGAGTCCGCAATCTACGGCGCGGGTGTCGAAGTGCGCAACAATCGCGTCACGCTCGTCGGGACGCTTCGCTCGGAGCGACTTGTCAAAAAGGCCGAGAAAATAGCTTCTTCCATCACTCCGAATTTCGACAGCCTCCTTGAAGTCGCCCCATAGCCAGGCCGGGGCGAAGCGCCGCAAATTGACATCGTGCCAGGAGCGGTGCTATATTCTGGCAGGGTCGGCGCGATTGCGAGTCCTGTTTCTTCCGGGGGCAACCCCTCCTTTTCGGGGCCGAAAGCCGTGAATATTTTCATCTGCCGAGCGTCTATATCTCAAAGAGGCAAAAACTGAGGGGGAATTGTATCTTGCGGCGTACGTGGCACATTGCCCTATCTATCCGAAACCTCGCTGTAGCGCTGGCTTTATGCGCTTTTCTTTTCTCCAATTCCGGCCGCGCCTCAGCCGAGACGATCACGGTAACCGGCGAGGCCGCGATAATCGACGGCAACGTCGAGTCGGCCAGGGAAGCCGCACTGCTCGACGCCTTTCGCAAGGCCGTCGAGAGGGGTGTGGGCACGATTATCGCATCCGATACGCTCGTCGAGAATTACAGCGTGGTGCAGGACAGAATTTTCACGAAGGCGCGCGGCTATGTCAAAAAGTGGGAGATTCTCTCCGAATACCCGCTCGGCGGCCGATACAAAATGGAGGTGCAATGCGAGGTCTCGAAGGAATCCATCGAGGAAGACCTCATAGCGCTCAACATCCTGCAGCAGGCAAAGCGCAAGCCGCGCATCATGGTGATCATGACCGAGCAGCATCTCTGGAGCTACGTCGATCAGCCGATAAGCGAAACAACCGTTATCGCGAAATTTCTCCAGAAGGAATTCAAGGTCGTCGACCAGGCGCAAAGCGAAAAAGTGCGTGAGAGCGACAAGATGAAGGCCGCCCTCGAGGGCGACGACGCGGCGGCCGCACGGATCGGCCTGAGGAATGATGCCGAAATAATCATCGTTGGCAAAGCATTCAGCGAGACGGGCGGGAAAATATACAGGATGGAGTCGGCCCGTGGGAGCGCCGAGGCGCGCGCGATAAGATGCGACACCGCCGAGATAATCGCTGCGGGTCAGGCGCAGGCGGGCGGCGCCGACAGCTCCGAGGCGGTCGCGGGGAAAAAGGCGGTAAGGCAGGCGGCCTCCGATCTTGCCGACGATCTCATCGCCCAGATCACGCAGCGGTGGAGCGCCGATGTCGTGGGCGGAACGAGCGTGCAGCTGACCATAGGCAATATCGACTTCGGTCGCCTCTCCGGCTTCAAGAAGACATTAATCGACCTCGAAGTCGTGCAGGATATCCAAC
>CBDUSG010000491.1:0-3413 GCA_965369575.1 uncultured bacterium
AACACTCAATCGAATCAAGCTGCCGGCTCCTGCGGCTTCCGAACGCAAATTGTATCATATCCGTTCGTCAAGCAAAAGGCCCGCGAAGCTTTTCGCCCCGCGGGCTCGGGAATCGATTGGCTCGCGCTCGGGAAGTCGTGCGCTTATTGTTTAAGGAGAGCCCACGTCTCGCCGCTGGTGACGATGGTCAGCGGCGTGACGTCCCGGTCGACGGCGGCCTCGGTTAGTTGCGGCTCTGCCGGCCTTGGCCGTGTCAGCTTAATTTGCTGATCATCTCGTTGTTAAGTTCCTTCTCGGGAAAACTACTGGTGGAAGCTTCGGCCTGCCTGAACTCTTCAAGCGCTCTGTCGCCGTCGCCTGATTTATAAAAAAGCATGCCCCTGTGATAGCGGATGGAAGGGTCGATGGCATTGAAAAGCACCGCCTTGTCGAAATGGGTCCCGGCGTTCCTGTAGTCGCGCTTTTGAAAATATATCCATCCCAGAGTGTCGTGTGTCTCGGCCCTATAAGGCTGAGAGGTCGCTGCGCGCGTCGCGTATTCGAGCGCTTCGTCGATAGTGTCGGGATTTTTTGACAGCAGCCACGCAAGGTTGTTCATGACCGACGCGAGGTTCGGGTGGAGTTCGCCTATCTCGCGGTATATTTCGATCGCCGCGTCGTCGATTCCCGTCGTTTCATACACTTGGGCGAGCCCCAGCAGGATCGCCGAAGAGTCGGGCTGGTACTTCCGGGCTTCCAGATAATGTCGTTCGGCTTCGTCCGGTCGGTTCGAGGCGAACGCCTGCTCTCCAAGCTGGTAGTGGGCGGGCCAATACGATGGATCGGCGGCCGCCGCCGACCGATAGCTTTCCGTCGCCTTTTCCGGTTGGCCCTCCTTTTCCCAGAGCCCGCCGACGAGCTCGAGCAGCGCTGGATTGGGCCCTGTTTTGCGCAGGATGTTTTCGAGCCTCGCTATGCCGAGTCTGCGCCACCGAACTTGGGACAGGCCGATACCGAGATTGAGTTCGTATATCTCCGGAGCGCCGATATCATCTCCCTGAAGCAGCTTCTCGTAGCTCTTTCTGAATGCGTCCGACTGGCGCGCACCCTCCCCGGCGGGCTCCACGAACGGCCCGCCGCCTTCCTCGATGGCGCGGACGCCCGCGAGCATCAACTCGAAAGGCAATTCCCGGGGGCTGCCCGAGCGGATCGACAGCAGGGCCGACTCCGCGTCCTCATGTCGCCCTTCTCCCTGCAGAATCAGAGCAAGCCCGAGATCGCCGCCGTGTGATTCTTCGTCTTTCGACGGATCGGCCGAATGTGTTTCCCGGGCCTTTGTGATAGAACCCAGCGCGAGGCGGCAAAGCGTAAGCTTCGCGCGGATATTCCATGCATCAGGATGTTCTTTAAGCAGCGCCTCGAAGCGGGCGGCCGCGCCCTCGGCGTCGCCTTCCTTGGCCAGCGTTTCGGCAAAAAGATTGGCTGCGGGCAGATGCTTGGGGTCCTGCTCGAGAATCTGCGAAAGCTCTTTTCGGGCGGCCGCATATTCATTTCTCGAGATCAGCACTCCGGCGAGACCCATGCGATGGGCCATCTGCGAGGGTTCTCGCTCGATGAGGGTTCTCATAAAATTCTCCGCCTCGTCGGTTTGATTCGTCAGCCTGAGCGCCCTGATGTATCCGAGGCGGATTATCTGGTCTTTTGGAGCCAGCTCGACGGCCTTTCGCCCGGCCTGGAGCGCCTGCTCGTAGCTGCCGATAGCAAGGAAGACATTCGCCATGTTGATGTGCGAGGCGGCAAACTCGGGATCGACCCTCGTGGCCCGTCGAAAGTGCGCGAGCGCCCGCTCGAAGTCGTTCCTTTTCAGATGCACAAGACCGAGAAGGTTCAGGGGAACGGGAGATTCGGGAGCATCCCGCAGCAGACCTTCGCAAATGGCCTGCGTCTTTTCCAGATCGCCGGCCCGAAACGCCCTCAGCCCCTCCTTGATGCTTTCGGCAGCCTGCTCCGAGGCCATTTCCGAGGCCAATAGCGCGTCGATGTGCTCGAACGCCTGTTTCAGGCCCGCCGAGCGTGCCCACATCTGTTGGGCATGTTCGTTGTCGGGCTCGCCGTCGAGCACCATCCTGATTTCACGCTGGGCCTCGTCGAACGCCCCTTCTCTGAGCAGGGCCTGCGCGAGGGCCAGCCGGTAGGAAGAATCGCCTGGCTGCTCGGCCAGCGCGTTGCGGAAAGCGGAGATCGCCTGCGCGAGCTTGTTGCTTTCTCTCAAGGCGAGGCCCAGCAGATAATGGCTCCGGGCCGTCGCCGAGGTCGAGTTGGCGGCCTCTGTCAGATGGAACGCGGCCTTGCCGTAGTCCTCTTGTCTCAGAAGGATGGCGCCCAGCAGAAAGTGCGCCTCCGCGTTCGCGGGCGCTCCCTTGAGGAAGGCCTCGGCCTCGGCGCGCGCTTCGTCAAGCCGATCCTCCGACAGATATGACTCCGCCAACGCGCCTCGCGCGGCAACGTTGGCGGGGTTGCGGTCCAGGATCTTTCGAAGAAGTTCGACGGCCTCGTTCGTGCGCCCGCTGTATCGATACACTTTGGCCAGCGCGAGCCCGGCGCCCGGATGATTCGGGTCGATCCCGGTCATTATCTTCTCGAGGTGCCTCTCGGCCTCCTCGAAATCGCCTTCTTCCGTCGCGATGTCGGCAAGCGCGATGCGGGGCTCGATGCGGTCGGCGTCTACGAGCAGGGCCTTTTCGAGCCACGACTTTGCCCCCTCGATGTCACCGTCTTCGCGCTTAAGGTCTCCCAGAAACAGCATTGCCTCGATATTCCGGGAATCGATGACGAGGATTTCGCGGCAGACCTCCTCCGCCATGGGGGAACGCCCCCCGGCAGCGTGTATTTCGGCTATCTGTGCAAGCGCATCGACGGCGAACCCGGGGTCGATATTCTTTGCGGCCTCCAGCGCGCTGACGGCCAGGTCGTCATAGCGGAGTTCGGCATAGCATTTCCCGAGTTCGAACTGCGCCTGCGCCATTCTCGGATCGATCTTCAGGGCCTCCTGATATTCTGTGATGGCCTCGCCGCACCGGCCGCGCTGGGCCAGGATCAGCCCTTTGCGATAGTGTTTGATTTTCTGTCTCTCGGGGTCCGCGCACCCCGACGCGAGCGTCGCGATAAAGATGGCGAGCAGAGCGGCGGATAAGAACCGGCGGGAAAGGACTGGGACATGCTCGAAAAGTTGGGTTTTCAGACGAGTTCTCATTGGGTTCCTCACGGTCTCAGCTCCGATGAACCGGTAGATCGGCCGAAGGCAGGCACAATTATCCCTTGGCTTTTCGGGAATACCAGGAATTCGGATTTTCTGTGCCCCCTCACGACGCCAGCGAGCGGCCTATGGCGCGGGCGGCCTCCATGAGCTTAGCGTCGTTGCGGGCGTCTGTCTT
>CBDUSG010000492.1:0-3409 GCA_965369575.1 uncultured bacterium
GTCCTCTTCCGACGGGCCTGCACTCGGCTCTTCGATCGGCTCGGCGGGCGGCTCGACTGCAGGGGCGCCTGTTTCTTCCTCCGAGCGATCAGCCACGGCTTCCTCCACCGCGGAAGATATATGCTCGCCGGCCATCTCTCCGAGGCTCGCGCCGCCGTCGGATTCTTGCGCCCGATATGCCGAGATATCCTGCTCTTCGAGGTCCTCTTTGTATTGTTTCAGGCTGAGACCGATTTTGCGGGTGGCGGGATCGGTGCTGATGATCTTGACCACAACCGTATCGCCCGGCTTGATAACCTCTTCGGGATTGCTGATTCTCTCCTTCGAGAGTTCAGATATGTGAATCAGGCCCTCGATACCGTTATCCAGCCGTGCGAACGCGCCGAACGAGACGAGCTTGGAAATGGTTGTCTCGACCGAATCGCCCACGCGATATCTCTCGCCGACTTCGCGCCAGGGATCCGACTCGAGCTGTTTTATGCCGAGCGATATCTTCTCGTTGTTGGCGTCGATGTTGAGTATCTGCACTTCGATCTCGTCGCCCTTTTTCAGTATCTCGGAAGGATGGTTGATCTTCTTGGTCCAAGACATATCGGAGATATGCATAAGGCCGTCGATGCCCTCTTCGATCTGTATAAACGCGCCATAGTCGGTAAGATTGCGCACGAGACCGGCTACGACCGAGCCCGACGGATACTTCTCCTTCATCTTGAGCCACGGATTCTCGCCTATCTGTTTCAGGCCGAGCGATATCTTCTCGTTGTCGGCGTCAACATTGAGCAGCTTGACATCGACTTCCTGCCCGATGTGAACTATCTCCGAAGGGTGCCGCACGCGCTTGGTCCACGACATCTCGGATATGTGGACCATGCCTTCGACGCCCTCTTCGAGCTGCACGAATGCGCCGTAGTCGGTCATGCTGACAACCTTACCCCTGACCACTGCGCCGGAGGGATATTTTTCCGCGACGTCGGACCACGGGTTCGGCAGCGTCTGCTTCAGGCCGAGCGAGATTTTCTCCTCTTCCTTGTTGAAATTCAGCACCCTGATCGTCAGAGTCTCGCCGACCGAGGTGACGTCTGATGGATGCTTTATTCGGCCCCATGACATGTCCGTGATGTGGAGCAGGCCGTCTATGCCGCCGACGTCGATGAACGCGCCGAAGTCCGTTATATTCTTGACAACGCCGGTGAGTTCCTGGCCGATCTCGAGGCTGGCGAGCAGCTTCGCCTTTTCCTCGCTCCTGGCCTCTTCAAGGACCTGTTTCCTCGAAAGGACCACATTCCTGCGGCGTTTCGTAAGCTTGATGATGCGGAACTGGTAAATCTGTCCGATGTACTGGTCGAGATCGCCGACGGGTCGGCGGGCAACCTGCGAGGCAGGCAGAAAGGCGTCAAGCCCTATGTCCACCTTGAAGCCGCCTTTGACCTTCCTCACGACCCTGCCCTCGACGAGTTGATCGTCCTCGTGAAGCGCCTGGATCTTCGCCCAGTTCTTGATCTTGTCGGCCTTCGTCTTTGAAAGAACGATCATGCCGTCCTGGTCTTCGACGGCTTCGATGAGCACGTCCACTTCGTCGTCCACGCTCACGCTCTTCGGGTCGGAGAATTCGCTGAGCGCGACCATTCCTTCCGACTTGAATCCGATATCTATGAGGGCCGAGTCGGATCCGACCGAGACGATCCTGCCTTTGACCACCTCGCCTTCTTCGAAGTTCTTGATGGTCATCTCGTAGATTTTCGACATGTCGTCGATCTTGTCAAAATCTATTGAGTCGAGCCCCTGTTCGAGATCGATAGAGTCCTCCGGAGAGTCCTCCGGCTCCGCTGAAGCATCCGGAGCGTCCACTGAGGCCTCCTCCGAAGCTTCCGGATCGATAGAGGCCTCCGAGGAGTCCTCCGGCTCCGCTGAAGCATCCGGAGCGTCCACTGAGGCCTCCTCCGAAGCTTCCGGATCGATAGAGTCCTCCGAGGAGTCCTCCGGCTCCGCTGAAGCATCCGGAGCGTCCACTGAGGCTTCCTCCGAAACTTCCGGAGAAGCGTCCGGAGGGGTGATTTCCACCGGTGTTTGCTGGTCTGTGCCTGTAGTTTCCTGTTTGTCTTCAAAGTCCATGTTTTGGGACAACCTCCTAGAGTAAGATTTTTGCTAACAAGAGCATATGCTATCACAATCCTGACATGTTGTCAAGCCGTAAAGCGCGGCGCTACAGGGAAAAACAGCCCTTTCGCCCGTCAATGTATTCTGCTCGCGGCAACAAGACGGCGCGGGAAGCGTCCCGGCGATCCGCAACGGCGCGAACGCATTGGGCGGCATACACCGGGAGAATGGAGAGCCGGGCGGGCCGACGCCGAAACGCAAGTGTTCCCGGCGTCGCCGACGGTAGCGAAAAATCTCTTGGGATGCGCCGGGGGCGCGCCGGCTTGGGACTCGCGATCAGGACTCGCGTGTTACGGCGGAAATAACTGCGGGCGTTATCCGCGCTTGAGCATGCGCTCGGTAAAAAGCCTGTCGGCAAGCCCGCTGTTCATTTTCCTTTCGTCGAAAGTGATCTGCGTCGTGTGTCCGGTCTTAAGGTTCTTCATCTCCATGAAGTTCGGACGATAGAGGCCGGGAGCGGCCTCGACTATGTCTCTGCGAATCTCCGTCTTGAAATGCTCGCCTCTCTTGTTGTAATACTTTACGCGCTTCATGAGGAATATGTCTTTCCGAACCCATATTTCGCGCTTGCTGTAGCCACTGTCTTTTTTCTGTTCTTCCGTGGCCGGGAGCGCCTCGATGACATAACAGTCGTGCCCGTCGACGGTCTCACTTCCCGTGACGGTGTAGATATGCTTATCCAGCTTTTCGGAGCGGATGTCTTCGTACGTGTAGTCGGTGCCCATGAAGCTGTCTCCCTGGTCACTGGAAGATATGCGGCGCACCTTCCTGAGGGCGGGCAGATAAAGCCATTGATCGTCGTCGCGGTCGGAATGCTCGATGGTGAGCAGGCCCACTCCCTTAACGTCGGCCGGCTCGAGGAAAAGGATTAGGATCTTGTCGTTGTCGTTCTCGCCCGTCTTGCTGTAGTATTCCATCTTCCTTTTTCGCTCTTGCCCGCGTTTGTTTATGAGCCGCATTGTTGTCTTGTTGAACTCGTCCTCCCCCTCGTTCTGTTCCTCATCTCTCTCCATTATCTCGAGGCCGGTAAGCTCCTCGGAGGCGGTCGCCGGACCGATAGACGCAGCGAGCGCGACCGTCAGGATAACCGCCGCAAGTTTTTTGACGCTCATTTTTCTTTCCTCCCCATGCTTGAAAATCCGCCGAAGCTAGAAGGTGTATTTCAGTTTGACGAAAACCCTGTCGTTGTCCTTAAATTGTCCGAAAAACGTATCGCGCGGCCCGCCGAGAATGTCGAGACCGACGGTGATCT
>CBDUSG010000493.1:0-3408 GCA_965369575.1 uncultured bacterium
GAGCACGGGGGAGAGCTTCTTTTGGACGGTTCATACAATGGAGGTTCCAAATTCATGGTGAAATTGCCCGTCGGTCAGAGCCCGCACGAAGAAAAACCGGTCGCAAGGATCACCCGGGCCGAGCATGCCGGCGATTTACAGCCCCGGATTCTCGTGGTCGACGACGAGGAGACGATCCTCGATCTTTCCGTCGATATTCTTGAGGGAAAAGGATACTGTGTCGAGACCGCGTCTACGGGCGAAATCGCGAAAGAGATGATCGAATCCAATTTCTACGACCTCGTGATCGCCGACATAAGGATGCCCGGTGCAGTCAGCGGGATAGACCTTTTCCATTGGGCCAAGGAGCACAAGCCCGGCATGGAGGAAAGGATCGTTTTTGCAACGGGCGACATCGTGGCCGATGAAACGCAGAAGTTCCTGTCCGAAACGAAGAGACCATGCCTGTCCAAGCCGTTCGAGATGGCCGAATACCTCGACACGATCCGCACGGCCCTCGGCCTCGCATCCTGAAACGCGCCCTGAGCCGGCGCGCAACCGGCCGGCTCGACCAACCGCGAGTCCAGAGGCGCGCCTGTGGTGCCCGGACCCCCACGTTAGAACCGCCACAATTCCTCGCGCACATTCCTGGTGTCGGGCGGCCCGCGGTCCCCGTTACGATCGCCGACAGCGGCCCCGGGCCGAAATTCCCCTCCAAGACGCCTGCATGGTTCAAAACTGGCACAAATCGTGCAAGCATTCTATATACGGTGGAATATTTCGTCAACACATACGCGAGGCGTTTTTCGCACCGGCCGCGCGCCGGCATCGGACCGTGCCTTGCAACTATCTGTCAGTTTTAGAGATAGAACTTTTAATGGAGTATTAGGTCTCAACTTCCGATGACCAGTTGACATTCACGGCTCAGGGTGGGGTTCGGCATCATGAACCAGAGTTCTGCGAACGAAAGCCGTCCCAAAACGGACACGGTCTCGAAGGCCGAGCTTTTTATCTTTTCGTTCATAAAGGCCAAGAGCGACCTGCTCATCTTTCCTCCCACAAACCCGGTCGTCAACGAATCCATGGAAAAGGCGCTCAGCCTCATGCAGGAGAGCTTCGGCGGCGGGCGCATGATCGAACTCCTTATTGAAAAGGAGCGGCTCATGGTGGACGGCGTCGTCGTGGGCTCGAACGACCCAAGGGTAGATAAACTCTCGCTCGCCCTGTACAGGAGGGGTATCAGGAAAATAATCATCGATCCCTCCATCACGTTCGATGAACTGAGAATGCTGCTCGATGCTCTCAATATGAAGGCGGAGGACCTCGCCGAGGCCGGCGGAATTGCGGCTTTGCTGGAGAGCAGGGGTATCGCTCGCGCGGCCGTCGAGGAAACGGCCGAACTCACGATCGTGGACGGAACCAACCTTCCTATCGCCGACGACATGCTGCCGAGCCTCGAAGGCCTCGAGGACCTCGATCTGACCACCGAGGAACTGGAGTCGCCCGAAAGCTTCAACCGAATGTTTGTCCGCGTTGAGGACGGCAACATGGCAAATGTCAAGCGCCTCCGCAAGCTGCTCGCCAATCCCGAGCTTTTCTCCGGTCTCCTCGAAAAATTCGCGCTCCAGCTCGAAAAGGCCGATGAAAGCGTCGACGCAGGCGCCCGCGTCACGCGCATGCTCGAAATGCTGCAGACGGTCGGCTCGGCCATAGCATCCCTGCCGTCCGAAGGCGAGCGCTCGACCATGATGAAGAATGTGGCCGTCTCGGTCCTGGGTCTTTCAGCCAGCCTCAGGACAGAGCTGGTGAACCAGGGCATAATGCCGAATCTGGCGCTCAGGAGCATCGAATCCAGCATCCTCAGCCAATTCCCGATCGTAGACCTCGCCGATGCGATACTGGAGAATTTCCAAGTCAGTGGGGGAACGGCATCGGTGATGTCCAGCTATCTGCGCAACATCGACATAGACGGCGCCGACAGATCCGAGCTTGTCGAGTCCCTGCAATACAGCCTCAGGCAGAGCGGCGCGCTGTCGCCGGAGGTCGAGGATCTGTTGGCCTCTACAAGAACGAAGGCGGACACACAAGCCGAAAAAGAAGAAATCGAGGCTTTCAAAGCCGCCAAGCCCAAAGACCCCCGCTTGGATTTCGATTTGCCTCAAATAGAGGGATATTCTCCGGAAAAGCTGCTGTTTTTGGACAACGAGAAGGCCGAGCTGTTGGAAAGAATGTCGAAAGAATTGGACGCGCCCGCGGAAAATATCATGGGGCCAACCCTGATGGAATTGCTCAACTACGAAAGGTCGCCGCAGAACTATGCCTCCCTCATCGAGCGCGTCTGCGAGTATATCGACATTCTTCTTTCGAACCGCGACTATGACAACGCCTCGGACCTGATTCACGGGCTTCAGAACGAGCGGGAGAACAAGGCGCAGATATTTTCGGATTTGCAGATGAAACCCCTCGACGAGGCCATCGGGAAATACATGGGAGAACACGGGATAAGGCGCCTGATAAGCAATTTCAAGGGAATGAAACAGGACAGCTCCGATTTTCGCAAAGTAACCGAGTATTTTTCCACTTTAGGAGCCCCGGCGATCAGCGCGCTTCTCACGTCTCTCACGGACGAGCAATCCCGTCACGTGCGGCTTCTCACGTGCAAAGCGCTCGCCGAAATCGGCGAAAAGGGCGTGGACGTCGTGGCCGAGAGGCTCGCCCATCAGCAGTGGTTCGTCGTTCGTAACGCCGTATCCATACTCGGCCAGATCGGAGCCGCCCGATGCGTCCCTCATCTGCACCGGGCGCTTTCCCACCCGGAGCCGCGCGTGCGGCGCGAAGCGCTGAAAGGCCTGGCCTCGATAAGGACGGACGAGGCTATCGACCGAATCTGCGAATGTGTCCGGCGGGAAAACGGCGAGATGTGCAAGCCCGCGCTCGAGTGGATCGCCGTCATAGGATCAGAGAGGGCGTTTCCCTCGGTCGAGAGGCTGCTCGACGGACGCGCCATGTGGAAAATGAACGAAGACCTCATTCGCTCAGCCATCGAGGCCCTGGGATCGATGAGGGCGGAACCGGCCGACGAACTGCTGGAAAGGCTCACCCAGGTGCGCAGGTTGTTCCGGCGCCGAAAGGCCGCTTTCATTCGTGAGACCGCAGCAGCAGCCCTCGCCAAGCCCAAGAGGAGGAAGGGCTGATGACCGATTCGCAGCCCATAGTGCATTGCGGGCGCGAGATATTCAAGCGATTGGTCGCCGTGCAGAACAATGTGGTGATCTATCCGCCGAATCATCCCACGGTGATCGAGCCGGCCGCCGAGATATGCGAGCTTCTGAAACCTCTCTTCGCCGATCATCAGCGCGTGAGCTTCACCATCGTAAACTCCGAAATTTACGTCGAGAAACAACTCCTCAGCGAGGAGAGCATCAGGCA
>CBDUSG010000494.1:0-3387 GCA_965369575.1 uncultured bacterium
ATGATAACTATTTTCCACTCCCAGTAGTATCGCGGTGTTCTCGCTCGATTCTCCTCTTTCGCGCCTTGCGGGCTTGCTCGATGAAGGCGGCAAACAGCCGGTTCTGTGCTTCGTCCGTCACTGCAAGTTCCGGATGCCATTGAATTCCGACGATCCATGCATCTGCTCCGCCGGCCTCGATCTCGATGGCTTCGGCGACGCCGCCCTCGCCGACGCCGACAATCGTAACGCCGTCGCCGGGCCGGTCCACGGCCTGCCCGTGCAGGCTGATTACCTTCTCGTAGCGTGTGCCGCCCAGGATTGCGGCCGGCTTGCTCTCCGGTTCAAGTTCGATCGAGTGGCCCGTAAGCGTGAGATGCAGGTCTATCAGGCTATCGTCCGTGCGCAGGTTGCGCAGCGTTCCGCCGAATGCGACGTTGAGCAACTGGCATCCCCGGCAGATGCCCAGGATCGGCAGCCCGCGCCCCGTGGCGGCGCGCACGAGCGCGATTTCGAAATCGTCCCGCAGCCGGTGCACGAGCATCGTGCTGTCGGTCTCGCCGCCATAGATCGCGGGATCGACGTCGCCGCCGCCTGTGAGGAAGACGCCGTCGATCTCCTTCTCGGAAAGGAGCTTCTCGACCGCCCCCGGGTCGACTCGCGGCGAACCGGCCATGTCGGGCCTCATGTTGACGAGGTATCCACCGGCCCTGATCGCGGCCTGCTCGTACGTCGTGTCGGTGATGCCCATCTGCGCCAGTAATGTGTTGTCCAGCGAAAACGCGATTCGAGGCGCATCGGCAGGGAGTCGCTCGTGCATCCACACGCGGACGATGACTCGCAGAAGCAGAAAAGACCCGACAAGCGCAGCGAGCGCCGCGACCGCCAGGACGCGCTTACGCAAGACGGCCTTCTTTCGGGAGGCGGATTCGTCGGCGATCTGTGTATCGCCCTCATTCATCGTCGGCCGCTGGTCCGCTCTCGCCCGTCAATAGTTCCATATTGACTTTTCCATGGCGCAGAAAGACGGCGAGCGGGTAGAGGATTCCGAGCGCGGCCATGGGATCGTCGCTCGAGAGGACGTCGTAAACATTGTGCTTGTGCTCCTCGAGCAGTTCCTTGGCCTTGGAGGCCCTTGCCTTGACATCGAAAAACTCTTTGGCCCCTCCGAGAAGTTTTCGAATGCCCGCTCGCTTTGAGCCCTCGCGGAACTCGCCCTTGGCGCGCCTGCAGGCCTCCTTGAGGGCGGCCATGCCGCGATCGCTGTCAGCCATTTCCTGCAGCGTTGCGAAAAAAGCGATCACCGGCGTTTCAGTGCGCACGTCGTAGCGGCCCTTGTCGACGGGCTCGACGCTGCCCTCGGCGGCGAGCTTGAACAGGAGCCACGGATAGTCCCATCCCGATTCGACGGCCTGGATCAATCCGCCCCAGAAGCGGGGGTTGACCTCGATCAGTTGAGGCTGCGCCTCGGGCGTGCCCTCCCATCGGAAATCCAACTCCGCGACGCCGTGCCACCCGAGAGGGCCGAGGACGTCGGCCGTGATCTTTTCCATCTGAGGCGCCTCGACGGTCTCGCGCATCACGCTGGCCCCTTTCTCGGCGGGGAAGGCGCGCAGGTTGTGGTAGGTCATGCAGGCGACCAGCTTCCCGCGGTCGAACAAGGTCGTCACGCAATAGTCGTCGCCCGGCACCGCCTGCTGAATGATGGGACAATCGGGCTCTTTGATCCCAAAATGGTCGACGAACTCGTGGAACGTCGATTTAAGGTGCTCGAGCGTCTTGACCTTCCGGACGCCGACGCCCGCGGCCGATTCGCGCAGCTTAACGAAGGCGGGAAGCTCGATCTCCAGCGCGATCGCCTCGAACTCCTCGATGCTCTGCGGTATCCATGTTTTCGGCATCGGCAGTCCACGCTCGATTGCGTCCGAGGCGAGTGTTCCTTTGTTGTGGACCTGCTCGATGACCTCTATGCTCGGAACCGGTACACGGATGTGCGGCTCGAACCGCTCGCGATGGCGCGCTATCAGGTAGGTTTCCTTGTGGATGGGCATGAGCACGTATGGGATGGCGTCGTCTTTCGGCTTGTGCTCGATGACCGTCTTTTCGAGCACGTCGAGGAACTTCTCCGTCTCTTTCGTCGGATTCGGGTACCGAAACTCGGCGACGCTGTATTTCGAGAAGGAGGAGGCGGTCATCGCGTATTCGTCGCCGGTAATGACTTCGATCCCACGACGACCCAGGCTGCGCGTGGCCACCAGTGTCTGCCAGCCGCGCGAGAAGGTGATGATGGCGCGGCCCGAGTTTTCTGTCTTGTCTGCCGATTCGCTCATGTCCAACCCTCCGTTTTTTATCATCCTGTGTTTTAAGGAGAGAGACTGCCAATCGTTTGCCGTTCCATATCATAACACGCAGCCACAGATATGCGGAGAATATTATATAATGTACCCTACGGCCTGCAAAAGCGAAACGCCGAAGCAAGGAAGAGCCATGAACGAAGCGTCCGACACAGACGTAAAGCGAAAACCGATGCTTTCGCGGCCCGTCAGGTGGATTGCCATCCTTGGCGCGGCGGCGATACTTCTCGTCGTTCTGAAATGGAACGGCCTTCTGTCTGATCCGGACGGAATCGACGCCCCTCCCCCGGCTTCTTTCGACCACATCCGCCTTCCGATCAATGATGAGAAAGAGGCGTATCAGACGATGCGGGGGATCAAGTTTCCCGAGGGCGCAACGCAGGAATTCACGGTTCGCGCAGACAGAGGCTCGAGCGTGGAAGTGGGGCTGATCCGCGTGGGCGAGAGGGCCGAGGGTCCTTCTGAATACGTGTTCAGCGTCTATGAGATAACTGAAACGGGAAAGAAACTGTTGTTCGATACCTCGGGCGAGTTCGCCTTGAATCGATGGGCCGTGTTCCGGGCCGGGAAAAGCCTGGCGGGCGGGCCAAAGGGCGAGACAAGGCTCCTCTACACCTTGAAGCCGAAGGGAATTCGGGAAAAGCTGGCCGCTCTCGCCGCAGGCGCCGGGCCCACCCCTTATTATAAGGATTTCGCCTTTCTCGTCCCGAACGTGGTAAGCGAGAGGAAGCCGGACGAGTTGAACGTCATATTGATTTCGTTCGACACTCTGCGGGCAGACCACCTCGGATGCCTTGGATACGACAGGCCCACGAGCCCGAATATCGACTCGTTCGCGCGTCGGAGCATTCTTTTCACGCAGGCTGTGAGCCCGGCCCCGTGGACGATCCCGGCCCACTACAGCCTGATGACGGGGCTGTATCCTTCGGCGTATTGGCCGAACGTCGCCGACAAATTGATCGCGGGCATTCTGCGGGAACATGGCTATTACACCATCGGAGTCACTGCCGGAGCGAGCGTGACATCGGCGTATGGCTTTGCGAGAGGTTTTAAC
>CBDUSG010000495.1:0-3377 GCA_965369575.1 uncultured bacterium
GATCCCCGGGCAGTTCCGTAAGGAGTATGAACTGGCTCCGGGGCGCTCCACATGCGGGGCACTCCTCCGGGGATGAATCCCCTTCATGAATGTAACCGCATACGGTGCACTTCCGCTGCTTCTGCATGCAATGTTCTCCCCACAATTTCCCCCCATCTGATTCCCGGTGTCGGGATAAACTTCTCCGCCGGCCCGAATACGCTGCGCCCCGTGCGGCCTCCGGCCGCTGCCGACGATGCGGCTGTCTCGGCCGCGTTTCTTACAGCCGAGGGTCAGCGCCCCTGAACCCGCCCTCGGGCGTGTAGCAGGTCACGTCGACAAACTCGCATTCCTCGTTGCACGACTCGCACCTGTCGGGCGGAGCGTCGGCCCGAAACGCATACCCACAATTGCTGCACTTCCAGTGGGGCATTTCAGGAATGTGCACCTCATCGGCCACGATCGAGTCTTCCTTTGACAGATTTCGCGCGGAACCCGGCTCACGCCTCGCCCGAACCGGCCGGGGCAACGAATACGCGCAGGCCCAGTTCCTGATCCAGCATGAAAAGCCCGCCGCCGGCATCGCCCACGAGCTTGAGCTTTTGCACGACGCCATCGACCGACGCCTCTTCCTCCACCTGTTCGGTCACGAACCACTGGAGGAAGCCGTTGGTCGCGTGGTCGCGCTCATCGATCGCCATGTCGACCAGGTCGTTGATCCGGCCGGAGACCATCTGCTCGTGCTTGAGCGCATGCTCGAACGCCGCGAGCGGCGACTTCCACTCGGTGGGCGGCCCCTCGACGACGCGAAGATCGACCCGGCCGCCGCGCTCGTTGACGTAGTCGAAGAACTTCATCACGTGGATCAGCTCTTCCTGCGTCTGAATTCGCATCCAGTTGGCGAAGCCGCCGAGGTTGATCGAGTGGAAATACGCGGCCATCGACAGGTAGAGGTACGACGAGTACAGCTCGGCGTTGAGCTGGTCGTTGAGCGCCTCTTGCAGTTTTTCGTTCAGCATCGCGATCAGGCTTTCCAAAGTCCGTGAATGTTGCAGTACTCGCGCGCGGAGACGTTTTCGGCGTCGATGCAAAACGCCGCCTCCGGCGTCCCTCCCGGGCTCAAGAACTGGCGATACGCCTTGTCGCCGACCACCAGCTCGACCCACTCGATATAATGTTTCTCTTCCATCGGATGCGGCACGCTGCCGACCTTCACGTTGACGCCGTCGTCCGTCTTCTCGATGACGGGCACGTGCTTTTCCTTGGCGGCGTCGACGGTGTTCTCGACGAATTGTTGCATCGCCTGCCCGCAGCACACGAGATCGCCCGCACCGCCGTGGACCATCTCCACGATGTTGCCGCAAATGTCGCACTTATAAATCTCAAGTTTCTCCGGCATTGTTCCTCTCCTTTCGCGGTAATCGATTCCAGAAAATCATGCGGCAATCATTTAGTAGTTCTCGCCGAGCAGCTCGAAATGCTTCTGCTTGTGCGCGCACGCCGGGCACTCTTCCATCGCCTCGGGACCCTCATGCAGATAGCCGCAGTTGCGGCAGCGCCAGACGACGGGCTTGTCCTTCTTGAAAACTTTTCCGTTCTGGACGTTGGCCAGGAGCGCGAGGTAACGCTTTTCGTGCTGCTTCTCGGCGACCGCTATCGACTCGAAGATTTTCGCGATGTCCTCGAAGCCCTCCTCGCGGGCGGCCTTCGCGAACGACGGGTACATGTCCGTCCATTCGTAATTTTCGCCGGCAGCGCCTGCCTCGAGGTTTTCGGCCGTGGCGCCGATGACGCCGGACGGGTATGCGGCCTGGATCTCGACGGCGCCGCCCTCGAGCTGCTTGAACAGCCGCTTGGCGTGTTCCTTTTCCTGGTCGGCCGTCTCGGCGAATATGTCCGAAATCTGCACGAAGCCTTCCTTGCTCGCCTGGCTGGCGAAGTAGGTGTAGCGGTTGCGGGCCTGCGACTCGCCCGCGAACGCAGTCAGTATGTTCTTTTCAGTCTGTGAACCCTGGAGTGCCATCTTTGTTTCTCCTCTCTATTGGTTTGTTGAATCCGTCCCGATGGGGTGCTGCCGCCGTCGCCTGCACTGCGGACACAGCCCGATGAACTCGAGCCTGTGCCCGGTGATCTCGTAGTCGGTCGCGTCGCGCAGCCGGTCCTCGAGCGAAGCCATGGGCTCGACCGGGGCGTCTTCCACCCGCCCGCAGCCGGTGCAGCGAACATGGTAATGATTGTTCGCCCTTCCATCAAATCTTCGCTGCTGGCCGCCGAACTCGAGTTTTTGGATCATGCCGTACTCGGCCAATATGTCGAGGTTGCGGTAGACCGTGCCCAGGCTGATGCGCGGCAGCCGCCGGCGAACTCTTTCATAGATTTCGTCGGCCCGAGGATGGTCATGAACGCTCTCGAGCGCTTCCATGATAGTGCGCCGCTGCTTTGTCATCCTCAGTTCTTTTTGAGTGGGCAACCCGCTCACCTGCTCCCATTGCAAATAATAACCATTCCTAAAACTGTCTTCCAGACCAATACTGTCCACAACAATCCGTTTTGGCAAGCCCAAAAAGCGATTTTTTTCGATTTTTCGCAAAATCGGCTGAATTTCGGGCGTTTTGGGGGAAGATGCGGGCCGGAAATACACCGGTGGCGGCTTCTGCGAGGGATTTCGCAGGACGACGCATCGAGGAAGGAATTTCGCGCTATTTTCGGATGATCTCGAGCCCCGTATAACTGCTCGAATGTCCATTTCCGCTAGAACACGGCATAACGCGTGCCGGCTCGACAATCATGGGTAATTGCGATATAATTTATTTAATAACGCCACCTATCGGCCTATTCGAAATTTGTCGAAGTCCGCTTCGGGCCTATAATGTCGATATGACGTCCCTTACCCTGCCAGCCAGCCCCGCTAGCGGGCCTTCATAGGCGCCGGAGAAACGCGAGCAGCGATTCAAGAAAGAATGGGGTAAGTCGTAAGAGGCTGGATATGAGGCGTTACGTCGCAAATAAGTTTCAGTTGATCGTCATCACACTCGGAATATTGTTATCTGCGGCGAGTACACTGTGGGGCTTGTCGGCGGGAGAATTGCCCCTGCCGGAGATGCTGCTTGTCCTGCCTGTTGGTGTCGGCTTGGGCGTCATTCCATACATCTTCTACAGGCTCGCCTCTTCAAGAATAAGAACAAAAGGACCCGTTGTTGTATCGGGACTGCTTATCTTGGCACTTGATATCTGGGTTCACATTGATGTCTTTTTCTTTCCGACGTCTTCCACGCATGCTCTCCTACTGGCGTTCGCGCCTTTATACCTCACTTTAATTGTTCTACCGATTGGGTTAGTGGGTGGTTGGCTGATTGGGTTGATAGCAGGAAAGCTGGTTCCGAGAAATGCGAGCAACG
>CBDUSG010000496.1:0-3375 GCA_965369575.1 uncultured bacterium
TAAGAAGGGACAGGAAGTCACCGGCATGGTCGAGGCCGACAGCCTGGCCCTTGCGATCAACCAGGTGCGGACTCTTGGCTATTTCCCGACCAAGGTAAAAGAGGATGCGGGAAAGCTTGCCCGCCGCCAGCGCGGTGGCGCCAAGGGCAGGGGGATGGGCGGCATAAGCATCGGCGGGTTCGTCAGGCAGAAAGAAATCACGCTGGTGACCCGTCAGCTGGCGACCCTCATCGACGCCGGTCTTCCACTCCTTCGAAGCCTTTCAATTCTGTTCGATCAGCAAAAACCCGGAAAACTGAAAAATATATTGGACGAACTCGTCAACGACGTCCAGAGCGGAACCACTTTTTCCGAAGCGCTGGCCAAGCATCCCAAGGCCTTTGACAAGCTTTATGTGAATATGGTGCGCGCGGGCGAGGTCGGCGGTATGTTGGAAGTCGTCTTGAACAGGCTGGCCGACTTCGCGGAAAGAAGGGAGGCTTTGGCCAGAAAGGTCAAGTCGGCCATGGTTTATCCCATCATGGTCATACTCGTCGCCAGTGGCATCGTTACGTTCCTGCTCATAAGGGTGGTTCCCACATTCGCGGAGATTTTCGCCGACCTGGGTGGCGCCCTGCCCGGGCCTACACAGCTGCTCGTTAACATAAGCGAAGGACTCCAGAACTCCTACATGAAGATATTGGGATACATCATCGGTATCATGGTCGGCATTAAGCTTATATTCAAAGTCGAATTAGTAAGAGCAATCAAGGACAGGGTCATATTAAAGCTGCCGCTGCTCGGATCGCTCACTCGAAAGATCGGTGTGGCGCGTTTCGCGCGAACCCTGGGAACGCTCATTACCAGCGGCGTGCCGATTTTGCAATCGCTCAGCATCGTCAAGGAAACCATTGCCAATCGCGTGATAGCCAACGCAGTGGGCGAGGTGCATGACAGCATCCGTGAAGGCGAGACGATTGCGGGCCCGCTCGAAGAATCGGGTGCGTTCCCGCCCATGTCCGTCAATATGATTGACGTAGGCGAGGAAACCGGCAATCTCGACTCGATGCTCCTCAAGGTCGCCGACATTTATGATGCGGAGGTCGAGGCGGCCATCGAAGGTTTGCTGCAGATGCTCGAGCCCATCCTCATGGTGGGGCTGGGCGGGATCGTCGGATTCATCGTTATTGCCATGTACCTGCCGATTTTCACCATCGGCGATCTGGTTTAGGCAAGCCGCTTCAAACAGAATGATTCTCCGAAAGCGCCCTTTTTGATAAGGGAGGTGTTTGTCGGGAGCATATAAGGGAGTTATCTTTGCCACTGCGCGAAATGGCGAAGCCTGCTTCCGGCTTCGCCCTTTTTTGTCTGGGCCGGCCGGCATCCTGATGGGCCGCGGCCGATAAAGTCCAGAGCGTATAACAAGCGCATAAGGCTCAGCGGACGAGTCGCATGTCGGAGAAGAGTTAAGGAATCGATCCGGAAAATTTACCGCCGAACGTCTTTGATTTCGATTTAATTGCACGCGCTGCGGCGGCGCTTCCGCCGGGCGGTTTCGGGTGGACGACCGAAGCCTTTTCTGTTAACATACCGCGCCGAGATTTTCGGGCGATGGGGGTGCGAGGTTGGAAGGAATTGCGGATAATTCCCTGCTGAAAGATCCCGTAAAGTCGATCGGAGTGGACGCCAGCTCCGATGTCGGCCGGCTTTTAGAGAGGATGGGCGAAACGGCCTTTCAGGGAAAGAATCTGGCGGTTGCGGTCGACGTCTGGGCCGAGATGCTCAGGAACGACGCCGCCGTTTTTTTCGGATTGGCGGGGGCGATGGTCCCGGCGGGAATGAGGGGCCTTATCGTTTATCTGATAGAAAACAGGCTGGTTGATTGCATCGTGAGCACCGGCGCCAACCTGTTTCACGATTGCCACGAATCCTTGGGCAGGCTGCATTACCAAGGCTCCCAGCACACCGACGACCTGCTTCTCAAGGAAAAAGGAATAGACAGGATATACGATGTCTTCGCTCGGGATTGGGAGTTTCTCGAAGTTGACAAATTCATAGCGGATTTTGGAACGCGCCTTGGGCCCCGAAGGCTGAACACTCGCGAATTTCTTTATCTCCTCGGGAAAAGGCTTGCCGATACCGGCGAAAAGGAGGGAATTCTCAGCGCGGCCTACAAAGCCAAAGTGCCCCTTTATTGCCCGGCCATAAGCGATTCATCTATCGGAATTGCCCTCGCGGTGGCTTCGACAAACGGCGGGGAAATCCCCCGGATAGATGTCATTGACGATGTCGTCGAGTCCGCGAGACTCGTGGCCGACAGCCCGGCGACGGGCGTAATTTACGTGGCCGGCGGGACCCCGAAGAATTTCATACAGCAGGCCGAAGTCACGGCCCCCTTGATAGGCCATAATGTGGATGGGCATTCCTACGCCATCCAGCTTTCCGTGGATCCCCCCCATTGGGGCGGGCTCAGCGGGTGCACTCTCGAAGAGGCCCAATCATGGGGGAAAGTCGCGAAGAAGGCGAGAAAGGTCACCGTCTATTGCGACGCCACCATTTCCCTTCCCTTGATCGTTCACGCGCTCGTACAAAGGGACGACAAAGCTTCGGCGCATCGGACAAATGAGCGATGGTCGCGGCTTGAATGGCCCGAGGGCTGAGCGATATGGCAGGACCTAAAACCGAACCTCCCGAGGATTGGTTCTATCCCTCGAATAATTTTGGAGCGCTCCCCTCCCGCCTGAGCAATGAAGCCGACAGCAAGATAGTTCTGCTGCCCATTCCATACGAAGGCACAACCACCTATCGCGCAGGCTGCCGCGCAGGCCCGAGGGCCATCATTGACGCGTCGACCAATATGGAGCTTTACGATGAGGACCTGCGATGCGAGCCCTGCGAGAGAGGTATTTACACGTCGGCGCCTCTCGATGTCGTTGACGATCTGGAGGAAATGATAGGCCGCGTAGAAGCAGTAGCGACGCATCATCTGGCACAAGGCAAGCTCGTCACCGCGCTCGGGGGGGAGCACACAGTGACCTTGGGCATGGTGCGCGCGGCCCTGCACGTGCACGATTCTCTGAGCGTACTCATCCTTGACGCTCACGCCGATTTCAGGCATAGCTATCGAGGCAACGAGTACAACCATGCGTGCGTCGCAAGGCGTGTGAGCGAACTTTGCCATCTCGTTCAAGCGGGGGTCAGGAGCCTGAGCGAAGAGGAGGCGCGCGCCCTCGAGCGCGAAAACATCTCGACGTTTTGGGCGTCGGATTTTCGCGGCCTGCGCGCCGCAGGAGGGAGTCGCAGCCTGGTCGATCGCCTGGTCGAGGAACTCGGGGAGAACGTCTACGTCAGCATCGACCTGGAAACGCATGAGGTGACTAACTTCGACGGCGAAAG
>CBDUSG010000497.1:0-3370 GCA_965369575.1 uncultured bacterium
CAAGCCCAGGCTCGATCAGTATTTGAAGCAGCAAAAAACCATGGATGAGATCCAGGCCTACGTCGAGAAGCTGAAGGAAGACGCAGACGTGGAGAGGTTCCCTGCGGAATAGCCGCGACGATCCTCAAAAAGCCCACGGCCGTTCGCCGCTCATTGAGGCCATCCGCAAGTTTTCGCTTTCGGGCGAATCGAGCGGCGCGGCCGGCGGATCATGTTTTCTTTCCGCCCCTTTTTCGGCCTGCCTTGATGCCTCTTTTGGCAAGTATCCGCTTGACATCGCGTCTGCCGAGCTTGCGGAGGCCCACAAGCGCCGCCTTATTGCCGCCCCTGGGTCGGGCACGCCCTTGCTCCCATGCGGCGACCGCTCCGGGAGTCACTCCCAGAATGGCGGCGAGGTTTTCTTGATTCAACCCGAGTTTTTTGCGCAGATTCTTTATGACGCCCGGTGAGATTCGGGCGGCCCTTACTTCGACGGCGCCGGCCTGAGGCACCGCCGCCGCGGCCGGTTGGCGCCCCACTTCGATAGCCGCCGTTTTGTCCAGGCCCGCGACTATTTTCGTAAGGCGGGCGACCGTGCGCCTGAGCTGCCGAACTTCCCTGGTCAGCGGCTCCACGGATGCCCTAAGCTCTTTCCTGGCCAGCCGCGTGATTTCGGATTTCAACGCCTCTTCGATTTTGCCCACTTATCGCCTCCATCTTTTGTGGTACAACTCTCTCACAACAACGCTGGTCATATGACTTTCGCTTCTTCCAGAAGACACGCAAGGCAAAGCAAATTATATTAGATGCCGTGCCGCCATGTCAAATAAAGGTTACCGGTTTTCATGATGGAAACTATTGGTGGGACTCTTTGCTCTAAAGGAACTCGAGCGCGCTGCCTGCCTTCCGAAAGGGGAGGGCGAAAAGGTGACATCGCTACTTGGGGCGGGCCGGCCTTCCCGGCCCACGAGGCCGCGGCCGTCCACTGCGCCGTTCCGTCGCGCGTCTTTCCATTCCAATTCGATTTCTGGCCGATTCGCCGTCTTTGCGCCTACTTCCTTTTCGGCGGTCGATAATTTTCTTTTTTTCCATTAGCTGTCCTTCCAAAAGACAGGGATACCTCGACTCGGGGCTCCAAGCCGAGATGAAGCCTTCTGCGGAGGGGACGGTAAGCTTTCGTCCCTGTGCTCACAGGGTCGCCTGCGGGCCTACGGGGATGTGGTCTGGGAACGCCTTCTCTCGCCTCTTCGCCGGTCCTCAAGGCGCCGTTGCATCCCCAGATAGTTCCTGGCCGACGCGCCACTAACTCTGCGCTCACCTTTGCGGCGCTCACCTTTGCGGCGTTCTGGCATTTCTAGTCTCTCCTCGCAAAGCTATAATTCTCAGGAGCCACGCCTTTCATTATATCCTATAGACGAACGTTTGTCAACCCATCTTTCATGAGCGATAGACGAAAAAAGGCGGAGCGACTCGGCAACAGGGCTCTCATATAGCGTAATTTCAATTAGACAGCGGTCTTACAGCGTATCGCCGCTGATGATTCTTAAGGCCGTTCCCTCGTGCAGAAAAACCCTAAACCTCGCCTTCTCAAAGGCTTGCGACCTCCCTCAGCAACTCCCTGTTTCGGACCCGTATATATTTGCCCTGAACGTTCGAATACCTGGTGACACCGGATGAATCGACGATAAAGATTGCCGGAATCGCGATACCACCCCGTTCGGACGCGTTGTAGATGTCATATTCTCTGATTGTGTCCCGTTCCGAATCGCTCAGCATCGTAAATGGCGCCGAACTCTTTTTCCGGTACTTCTCAAGATCCTCGACCGAGTCGGTGCTTATGGTGACGATCCTCGCTCCCGCACGGCGGAATTGCTCGAATCTCCTTCGCAGACCCTTCAACTGAAGGCGGCAAAACGGTCACCACAGTCCCCTGAAAAAGACAAGCACCACGTTGCCGTCGCTCAGCAGGCCGTCCAGCGTCCGCTTTTCACCCCCGGAGTCCGGCAGCTCAAACTTCGGGGCCGGCTCCCCAACCTTCGGCGTGCTTCCCATATTTCCTCCTTGTCGCCAATGTTTGAGATTCCCGCTACATTATATCACTTGGATGTCCAAGCTGAAACATCATTTCCCTGAAACGAACCTCGCGGGAAAAAAGTGAGGCGCAAACAGTCCCCCGGCCGGACTGCCGGAAGGGCATTGCAAGGTTGTAAACAAGCTGAATCTTGTGTTATATTGGGAAGAGTTGACACGAGTTTTTTTGGGATTTTCCCTGGATCGGCTGAGGAGAAAATGGCATACGAGGGTTTGAAAGACTTCATTTCGGCGCTGGAGCGGGCCGGTGAGCTCAGGCGAATCTATGAGCCCGTATCGGCCGAACTCGAGATAGCCGAGATCGCCGACAGGGTCTCGAAGGCAAACGGGCCGGCCCTGCTGTTCGAGAAGGTCGAAGGATGTGCGGCGCCGGTCCTCATAAACGCGTTCGGCTCGAACAAGCGGATGGCCATGGCGCTGGGCGTCGACGACGTCGAGGAGATAGCGAGCGAGATAGAGCAACTCGTGCAGATGCCGCTCCCGACCGGAATCGTCGAGAAACTGAAGATGATCCCGAAGGTCGCGCGCTTCGCCAAGTATCCGCCGAAGACGGTGTCGCGTGCGCCCTGCCAGGAAGTGGTCCTCGACCCTCCGTCGCTTTCTTTTCTCCCGATACTGAAATGCTGGCCGCAGGACGGCGGGCGCTTTATCACACTGCCTATGGTGTTCACGAAAAGCCTCGCCGGCGGCAGGCGCAACTGCGGCATGTACCGCATGCACGTCTACGATGAGCGCACTACGGGCATGCACTGGCACATACACCACGACGGAGCGCGGCACTTCCGCGAGTACAAGGATGCCGGCAGGCGAATGGAGACAGCGGTCGCCCTCGGCGGCGACCCTGCGACCACCTATGCGGCCACCGCCCCGATGCCGCCCGACGTCGACGAGATGCTGTTCGCCGGCTTTCTGAGGAAAAGGCCGGTCGAGATGGTCAAATGCAAGACTGTCGATCTGGAGGTCCCCGCCGACGCCGAGATAGTGCTCGAGGGATACGTCGACCCGTCCGAAGAGCGCCTCGAGGGGCCGTTCGGCGACCACACGGGCTACTACTCGCTCGCGGACATGTACCCGGTGTTTCACATCCAGTGCATAACGCACAGGCGCGACCCGGTGTATCCGACCACCATCGTGGGCAAGCCGCCGATGGAAGACTGCTACATGGGCAAAGCCACCGAGCGCATCTTCCTCCCGCTGGTAAAGACGCAGATTCCGGAACTCGTCGACATGAATCTGCCGCTGTTCGGCGTGTTCCATAACTACGCTTTCGTCTCGATTGACAAGCGCTATCCGTTCCAGG
>CBDUSG010000498.1:0-3363 GCA_965369575.1 uncultured bacterium
TATGCACAATGGAGAAAACATCGAAAGCCTCCCGCAGCATTTCTTCGGGGGTATGTCCCGTGAGGGAATAGAAAAGCCGGTTCGCCAGCTTGATTTCGGAGCCCTGGAAAATGATGCTCGGGCTGAGGAAGTTCTCGACGACGGTCCTGTACTGGTGGTCCGACTCCACGGACCGCTCGCTCAGACCTTTATCCGCCTCGTGACGAGGCGCCTCTGCGTAATTGGCCGCTCGGCCTGTCCTGCGCGCATGAAGAAGCATCCATATTATCGACAGGAGGAGCACATTGCCGCAGGCCAGGAGCGGGGCAACGGCGTCGCCGCGAACTATGCCGCCGACGGCAAGAGCGATGAGCAGCGTGATCCCCGCGATCAGGACGCCCCAAGTTAGAGAGGTGAAGCTTTCGGCCCTGTTAATAATGCCCAAAAGAAGGTTTCCCCCTGCAGCAAGAGGACGATGTCTTTCCAAATACGAAAATAAATTGCGCCGCTTAACTTGAGCAGTGCATAACCATAATCAAACCCACTACTCCCCGATTCGGGAATGTGCAAGGTTTATGCCATCACCTACATCAAATCGAAACCGCCCACATGGAGCGAATTCCCGCCATTTTGGGGGTTCCGGCGGCCGAAAACGCACTGGGACTGTCCAATTTTGTGCTTGACATGCGCACGCTCGATTCCCTATCATTGCCCACGAAACGACAATATTGATATTGCCCCTCTGAATGCGGCGGGAGCCTGAAGTCAACATCCGCCGGGCGAAAAAGGAGCGGGCGCCGGATACGATCAAGGAAGATTTTGGAAGAGATGAGAGGAGATGGTCTCATGGACAATGGCCCCTTCAACCTGAAGGATCAGGTCGCAATCGTCACGGGCGGCGGCACAGGCATCGGAAAGGCTATTTCGGAGGCGCTCGCGCTCTCGGGAGCGCACGTCGCCATTTGCAGCCGGAAGATGGAGCACCTCGAGCCCACGGCGGATAAGATCGAGAAGCTGGGCAGGCAGTCGCTGGCGGTGGCGTGCGACGTGCGCAAGGAGGATCAGGTAAAGAACGCCGTCGAGAAAACTGTCGAGAAGTTCGGGAAGCTGGACATACTGGTGAACAACGCCGGCGCGAGTTTCGTGTGTCCCGTCGAGAATCTCAGCCTGAACGGCTGGAACGCGATTTTCGGCATAAACGCGACAGGCGTGTTCCTTTTCTCGAAGCTCGCGTGCGCTGAAATCAAGAAACAGGGCAAGGGCTCGATCATCAACATAGCCTCGATCGCGGGAAGAGACGGCGCGCCGATGATGGCCCCGTACGGCGCCGCCAAGGCCGCGGTCATCAATTTCACCAAGGCGCTGGCGGTCGAGTTTTCGCAGTACAACATCAGGGTGAACTGCATAGCGCCCGGCATGATAATCACGGAGGCGGCCCAGGAGCAAATGGGCGTAACGCCCGAATCGACCAAGGAACGTTTCGCCGGCCTTCCGCTCGGGCGCTGGGGCAACCCCGAAGAGATCGCCTGGCCGACCGTCTTCCTCGCCTCCGAGGCCTCGAGCTACATGACGGGCGAGACGATCTGCATCGACGGCGGCCCGAGGGCATTCGAGGTGTAAGGGGCGCGCAACGGGCATCGGCGAAGCGGACTGCATAATCACAAAGGTCGTTTGTCGATCACCCGGAGAAGAAGCGCCGCACCCACGACTTGAGCGGGCCCTCGTATTTGCGGACGATGACTACGCTTTTCGGCGAGCGGCGCGATACCATCTCGGGGACCGAGCCCAGACGCAACTGCCGCCAGATGCTCAGGTTTGAAGCGCCGATGAGCGTGAGCGAGTGCAGCTCGCTCTCCTTGATAAGGGCGGCGGCGATCGAATCGGATCGGATGATCTTCTGCTCGATGTCGACCGGGCCGTCCTCAGCCGCGCCGGCGACGGTCTGTTGCAACATCTCGAGGGCCTTGGTCTCGGCCTCCTCGTCAGCCGAGGGGGAGACGATTATCCCGGTGGTAAGCCTTGCGCCGGAATCGCGCGCGATTTCCGCTCCCAGGGCCAGCGCGAACCGCGCATGGGGGCCGCCCGCCGTGGGAACGAAAACGCTTTCGATCTCGCCTATCTCCCTCAACTTGACCACGGCGATGTCGCACGGCGCGTTCTTCGCCAGCGGGTCGAGCGTGCGGCCGAGCAGCTTGTCTTTGGCCACGGTATAGCCCCTCCAACCCATGACGAGAAGATCGGATTTTTCCTCGCGGATCGTGTCGAGGATCGCCAGGTGCGGCTTGTGAGTGACGCGAACCTTTATGTTGACCGGCACGTCGTGCTCGTCCCCGTACCTGTCGGCAATCTCCAAAAGCTGGCGCTTGCTCCCGATGAAGCGCCTTCCCTCGGAGACCGGCAGCTGTTCCGGTACCTCGACGACGCTCAGGGCAGATATGTCGCCGTCGCGAGCCTTGGCTATCGCGCCGGCGACCGTCATCAGAGGCAGGACCTCATCTCTGCTCGAGATGGGAACGAGCACGCGATATTCCTTTGCCTCGATCTCCTTTTCCTCGAACACGACCGGCGTCTTGACATGCTCGGTCTCCTTGCGCGAGGAATACGAGAAATAAAAGAGGATTCCGAATACGATCCATCCGACGACGGTGTACCAGGCGATGGGGCTCAGGTTGAACATGGAGAGGGCGAGGAACAGCTGCGCGACTATTGCCACAATGGGAATGAACGGAAAAAGCGGCACAAGGAACGAGCGGTCAAGGTCGGGCCGGTTCTTCCTCAGCTTGATGACCGTTATGTTTACGAGCAGGAACAGGAGCAGGAACATGATGTCCGCCGCGCTCGCCACGTCCTCGATCGGGAGCGAGA
Source organism: uncultured bacterium (assembly GCA_965369575.1). Taxonomy (GTDB): domain Bacteria; phylum Abyssobacteria; class SURF-5; order SURF-5; family SURF-5; genus CBDUSG01. The sequence goes on from CBDUSG010000498.1 coordinate 2,845, forward strand.
CGGCCATGACGGCGATGATTATGCCGGATGCGATAATGGCCATGTGCGGTGTGCGCTGAACGCTGTGAACGCGCCCGAGCACGTCGGGCAGATTGTGGTCGCGCGCCATTGCGAACGAGACCCGGGAAGACGAATAGATGGTCGCATTCAGCGCCGACATCGTCGAAAACACCCCGCCGATAAGCAGCGCGAGCGCGCCGAAGGGCATGAACTGCCGCGCCGCCTCGACCATCGCAATTTCTTTTTTGAGCCCGAGGTAGGCCCAGGTGGGCATCCCCCCGCCGTCGACCGCCCCGATGGCAACGATGGCGACCAGGATGTAAATCGGGATCACTATCGCAAGCGACAGAAAGACCGCGCGCGGGATGTTGCGCTTGTAATCCACAACTTCCTCGGCGCATTGGGCGATGATCTCATATCCCTCGAAGGCGATGAAGGTCAGACCCATTGCCATGAAGACGCCGGAAAATCCCTTGGGAAGGAAGTCCGAGAAATTCTTCACGCTCTCGGGCTGGATCG
>CBDUSG010000499.1:0-3350 GCA_965369575.1 uncultured bacterium
ATGGGCCCGCTCTCAGGGCGGGGCAACTCATTTGGTGGGATTATATTTGGTCGGCTCGAGGAAGGTCAAGCGGGGGCGCCGCCCTGTTCATCCATTCGCCGAAGCGCGAGCGCGACGACGGCCGCCCAGGCGAGCACCTTGAATTCGCCGGCATCCAGCGCCGCCTCGAGTTCGAGGCGATCCGGCAGGAGGAGTTCCTGGTCCTCGACGTCATCGGAGTTTATCTCGGCGACCTTCCGCGCGCCCTCTGCGAGGAACAAGTGCGCCGTGCCCGCGCCCCGATTGCCGTCGACCGCGAATGTTCCCAGATGCGTCCAGTCGCTCGCCTCGTAGCCGGTTTCCTCGAGCAGCTCGCGCCTGGCCGCCGCGAGCGGGTCTTCGCCGGGGTCGATATATCCGCCGACGGGCGCAAGGGTGACTCCCTCAACCGAGTACTTGGTCTGCCGAAAGATAGGGTATTTGCCGTCCTCGGTCACGGCGACTACGTTGACATAATCGGGCGTGATTATCCACGGCCAGTCATCGATCACACTGCCGTCGGGCAATTCGACCGAATGATTCTCGACGACGAGGTATTTCCCGAGATCAAGGATTGTCTTTTTCGAAAGCGTTCTTAGTCGTTTCATAAGAATGGTCATCCTCGGGTGGTGGATTACAGTGTTATGTGCTGCGAACATCTTGATTAAATACTGCAATTTGATGCGCTATACTACTTCCTGCCTTTGCGGGAATGACTTCAATAGTTCCGCTGAAGGATGAATAGCGAAAGCAATCTCACATCGGAACAAGACAGATGTCTTCATTGACAGATTTCTTTGACACCGCCTGGCTACTCATGCACATAAGCCCAGCCATTGATAAGTTCAGTTCTGCCGCCATACATGCGAGATGGATATCCTTTTTCCGGCCAATAGACGAGTGTGTCGAAGTTTAGTAACCCGAGGGAAGTACTGACGTAAACCTCATAGGTGGTGAATCGGCTTTCAGTTGTTGCCCTTCCATACCGGAAGTCCGGATCTCAGACAGCGCCCGTATACGGAATCTCCTCGATGTATCCGGGAACGAGGGCCTGGAGGTCGGGCGGGTATGCTCCTTCGGTGGCTTCATATGATTCTATCGCTTCAATCAAAGGCTGCGCTCGCTCCGTGATTCTTTCAAGGCCCCAATTTCTTCCGAACGAAATATGCCAGCTAATTGGGAGGCTGACCACAGAGACAAACAATGCCAGGAGGGCAAATGGCAAATAACCCCTGGGCGCCTTTCTAAGGATTGCCATGCAGGAGTAAACCGGGGCCAGGACAATGATCGAGGCATATGCGAGCATAAATAAGAAGGCGACCGGGAAAGAGAGAATAGATGCAACGGGAGAAAGCGCTTTTGGCAAGGGTGCAACCATCGAGGCCATCAGCAATCGAAAACCAATCGGACCGCACAAAGCCGCAATCAGAATAGTAAGTATGCCCAGTAAGCTTCGGCCGCGCCAAGTGGGTTCCCATATCAGACGCCAGGCCCGCCCTGTGATGCTTGTCCGCGCTGCAGATCCCGTCATGGGTTTTCCTCATTGACAAGCTTGACACCGCTTGCCTGCTCGAGTTTATCGGCCAGGCGTCGTGACATCCAGAAGGGTATTGACGGGTACTTTGCGAAATGCAGTATCACGACATTGATCCGCCATATGCGCTTTGCCTCGGCCGATATATCCGTCCACGTGATAATGAGCGGCGGATGCGCTAGGCGGAACAATATAAATATCGACACGTACATCGCCCGGGAATCGGCCCCGATAGTGAGGATGTTGTTATAACCCATTCCAGCACGCAGGCGCGCGCTTTGAGCATAGAATTTCTTCCCTGAAAAAGGCTGTTCCGCGCGATAGGATTCGGCGAGGCAGCGCCACCCACCCCAGACCGCGAACAGGTGCATAAGGATGGTCCAGCCCGCGATGATGAGCGCGACCGCGACCGCTGTGTCAAACCGAAACCTGATATATCCACTCTTTCCCCGGACCGCAATCTACATCCGGCGGAGCGCGGCGATCCTTTCGCTCGTGTCCGGATGAGTCGAGAACAGGTTGTTGAGGACGCTCGCGTGCTCGCGGAGCGGATTGATTATGTAGAGATGCGCGGTGCTTTTGTTGGCGACCTCGAGCGGCTCGGTATCCGCGTGGAGCTTATCGAGCGCGCTTGCCAGACCCTCGGGGAAGCGCGTGAGGTGTGCGCCGCTGGCATCGGCCAGGAATTCGCGCTTGCGCGAGACCGCCAGCCGCAGCAATTGCGCGGCAATGGGCGCGAGGATAGCCAGCACGATCGCGATCAAAACCATTATGCCCCCTGCCTTCCCGCCGCGCGAGCGCGATGAGCCGGATCGCCTTCCCCGGCGGCCGAACCAGAAGCTTCTGAGAATCCAGTCGCTCAAAAGAGCGACCACTCCGACGAGAATGACCGCAATCGAGCCGAGGAGTGTGTCGTAATTCTTGATGTGCGACATCTCGTGTGCGATCACGCCCTCGAGCTCGCGGCGGTCGAGCTTTTCGAGCAGGCCCGTCGTGACCGCGATGACGCCGTGCTCGGGGTTCCTGCCCGTGGCGAATGCGTTCGGGGCGGTGTCATCGATGATGTACAGGCTTGGCTTCGGAATGCCGGCCGCGATGGCCAGGCCCTCGACGGTGTGCTTTAAGTGCGGGTGTGTGTGTTCCTCGACGTCGGCGGGCCGGGCCTTGCTCATTCGCAGGATGATTTTGTCGCTGTTGTAGTAGCTGACGAGCGGGCCCACTGTCGCAAACACAAGAGCCAGCGGCAGCACTATCACATTCGCGCCGGGGGACACCTCTTCGAACAGGAGCGCGAGAACGAATATCAGCAGGATGAAGAAGGCGCACAGCGCAATTGACTTGCGGCGGTTGCCGCTCATTTGCTCGTACAGGTTCGTTGAGATGGGCATCAGGAGGACGAACACGGGAAGGACAAGGAACAGGAGAAGAAACGCCAGCGCTATCCTGTTGGCAGTGAGCCATTCGGGCCAGCCGCTCATATCGATTTCCGCCGATCGAATCCGCCGTGCGCGTTCATGATGACGTCGAATTGGTTGAAACGCCGCGGGCGGGCGTCAGTCGAATTTCACCTTCACGGCCTTGCGCTCTTCCGCGATCTCGATCTCGAACATGTCCTCGGGGCCGAAGCTGAAGGAGCCGGCTATGATGTTGGTCGGGAATTTTTCGCGAAGGATGTTGTACTGCATCACGTTGTCGTTGTAGAACTGCCGCGCGTAGGCTATCTTGCCTTCGGTGCCCGCGAGCTCCTCCTGCAGCAGGAGGAAATTCTCGTTGGCCTTGAGGTCGGGATAATTCTCGG
>CBDUSG010000500.1:0-3344 GCA_965369575.1 uncultured bacterium
CTCGGCTTCTTTCAAAAACGCACACGGAAGATTGAATCGTTCGAGCGAGAGTATTTCAAAGATCTGCTGGCCCGTTTCGGCGGCGACACCAATCAAGCCGCCGAAGCGGCCCGCGTGCCGAGAGGAACCCTTTACAGGATCATAAAGAAATATGGCCTGAATCCCAAGGACTTCCGGACATAGCCCTCCAGTTTCATATTCCTGTGAATTCATTCACTCCGACGTGAGTCTCTCTATATCGTTGATATGACAAGTATTTCACGCGGCCCTGTCGCTCCCAGGGGATTTTTGTATTCATTATGATGTGAAAAATCGACTGAATTCTGTATGTGATTCTTCCGCTTGATTCTTCCGCTCACCACTTATAACTCATTGCAGTAAAACCACTTAGAAGCTACGCCCAGGGTCTGTTCCATGTTTTGGCATGCGTCTTGCCTTTTTCCATATCGGGGCGATGGTTTCAACCCGTAATTGCTTGGCTCCGTTGAAATTATGATGCTATGTCGAACCGAAGAGTCCGGTTGCCTTCTTCCATGCACAAACGGCGAATTCGAGTGGTGATCAAGTCGACCGACAAGGAGCTGGAAGTGCTGCTCAATAGTTCGCTGGACTCAGCAAGGTATGAGATTATCTGCGACAGATCCGAATTCTCCACTGTCAAGCACGTGATAGACAGCGTCCCCGACATTCTCGTTCTCGAGCTCGATCCGAAAGAAAAAATGCCCGAGCTTGTCATTTCGGTCTTGAGAGAGGTGCGTCCGAACCTCAAGATCATTGCCTTGACTCCGGTTTCATCCCCGAACGATGCGAAGGTGATCGAGCAGGGGATTTTCTATTATCTGGCAAAACCCTTGGGAGAAGAGCTGGTCGAGGCCGTCAGGGCGGCCGCAAAAGCGGTAGGCGGCTGAACCGCTTTTTGAGGATGGGTCGGGAAATTAGACGCATGCGGGGGAGGAGAAGGCATTGCAGGCGAGCGAAATCCGCATCAAGCGCACATTCTCAACAAATCATTCGCGACATATGATCCAGCAAGGACACTGCACCGGCTAAGTGTGGGGGTCGGGGGAGCCCCACTTTTTAATAGATCTACTTAATGAGGTGAAAGCAAGGGGATTGCGAAAAGGAGGTTTGGCTTGAGAAAAAGAGAACACAGGCTGCGTTTTATCTTGGGAGTGGTTTTGTTGGGGTTCGTATTCAGTATATTGGGAGCCCGCCGGAGTGAGGCGATCCCAGTTTTTGCAAGGAAATATCGAACGACCTGCAACACGTGCCACGTCGCAATACCGAAACTCCGCGCGTTCGGTGAAGCCTTCAGGCTGAACGGTTATCGGATGCCCGTGCCCGAAGGGGACGACGTCTATGTGAAAGAGGAGCCGGTCTCGCTGGGCGCCCCCGCCTGGAAGCGCGTGTGGCCCGACGCCGTGTGGCCCAGTTCAATTCCGTCCAATTCGCCTTTTGCGGTGCGCATTCTGAATGATTTCAAGGTAAACGCAAGAAGCGCAGATGACAGCACGGAGTTCGATTTTCCTCACGAGGTCGAGTTGTTCTATGCGGCAGTCCTGGGAGAGAAGATTTCGGTCTTCGGCGAGATAGAGTTCGAGCATGGGACCGAGGCGCTCCTGCGCGAAAATGCGGTTCAGTTCAACGACATACTGGACAGATGGCTGCCGGAAAATGCGTTTAATATCAGAGTGGGCCAGATCAACACAAACGTGATTCCCTCAGCGAGGGACAAGAATCGATTGGGCAAGGAACACTTCCTTTACGGCGACTGGAAGATGTCACTGACCGGCTCGGACAACGGGTGGAGATCTAGGGATTCAACGCCCGGCGTCGCGGCGAACGGGATAATCCGGAGCCGGTTCGCGTATAACGTCGGTGTGGTCAACGGCAGCGGTGTCAACGCGGGCGGAACCGGCGACGACAACGACGAAAAAGACCTGTTTGGCGTCGTCAGGTACAAGTTCGGCGGCATGGGATATGACGGATCCTTGCCGGACGCCGGAGACGAAGGAAGCCCGCTGCTGACCGAAGCCACCGACTTCTGGGTAGATAACGCCGTCGAAATCTCGGCCTTTGGCTATTCCGGCACGGCCAACGTAACGGGCGGCGAGGAGGAGGATTTTACCCGGGCTGGAATCAGCGGACGCTGGACATGGAAGAATCTCGATCTGTTCGGCGGGTACATCGTGGGAGAAAACGACGATCCCTGGGGTACCGACAGCACCGAGGATGCCGACTCCCAGACCTGGTTCGTGCAGGGGGAGTATGTGATCTATCCTTGGCTGATCGGCCTGCTTCGGTACGAGAGTCTGGAAGTCGACAGGCCAAGCAGCTTTGCAAGCATCCCGGGCTGGAAGGATGCCGACCGGAGTCGGTTCGTCCCCGCACTGATCATACAGGCGCGGGCGAACGTGAAGATCACATTAGAAGGCGTGATTTACGATGACTTCGACGACGGTGACGACGACTCCCCCGACACTTTTGCGGTGCGTCTGGATGTAGCCTTCTAATTGGGAAACTGATGCAGTGAAGCCGTAGAGGTTTCCCCAACCATAGTTGTTTGGCTGCGTGTGGCGGGTTTGTTGGCCCGCCACACGCGGTGTTAAAGGCAGGACCCGGGGAAAAGTGTCGTGAAACATCCGGGGCTGCCGAAATTCAACGCGCGCGAAAAACGCGAACGGTGTTGCGGCATTTGTCGCCGTGCTCTCTGGACCCGCTCGATAGCGATTATAACGCCGGAACGCGGGGGGGAAAAATATGAAGAAGGTATTACTGTCGCCGCTGGCGGCATTATTTGCGATATTAACTATGGGATCCGTCGCCTTTGGCGGCACGATCGAAGGCACGATAAAGTCTCGCGTTCGACGCCTCAACAACATAGTCGTCTATATTGACAAGGCCGGGGTGAACAAAGAGTTTTCGCCTCCGGAGCAGCACGCCGTGATGGACCAGAAAAATCTGACGTTTGTTCCACACGTGCTGCCGATTCTGGTGGGAACCACCGTAGACTTCCTGAACAGTGACGAAATCCTGCACAACGTATTCTCACCCGACAAGATGGTCGGCCGGTTTAACCTCGGCACTTATCCGAAGGGTCACAAGAAATCCATGACCTTCCTCCATCCGGGTGACTTCGTTGTCCTATGCCACGTGCATGCCGAGATGGCGGCTTACATAGTGGTGGTCGAGACGCCGTATTTCGCCGTCACCGACAAGACGGGAAAGTACACCATCCCCAATGTTCCGGCGGGCACCTATATGCTGAAGACTTGGCACGACAAGCTCAAAGAGGGACCCCAGACGGTAACCGTCCCCGAGGGGGGCGTCGTTCAGACCGAGTT
>CBDUSG010000501.1:0-3341 GCA_965369575.1 uncultured bacterium
GTATGCGCCGCGCCTGCTGGGCATTGACCAGGGCCATGTCGATGTCGCGCGGGTTGCGAATCGCCTCCAGGATGGCGCTCTTTGTGATCTCGTTGAATACTATGCGGCGTATTTTGGCGTTGCCACCGATGGATTCCTTGATATGCCACCCGATGGCCTCGCCCTCGCGGTCGTAGTCGGGCGCGAGATAGATGATTTCGGCGCTTTCGGCGTGTTTCTTAAGCGCGGCGATTATCTTCTTTTTGCCGTGCGCGGGCACATAATGCGGCTTAAACCCGCCGTCGATGTCGACTCCGAGCTCTTTTTTCGGCAGGTCGCGCACATGGCCCATCGAGGCCTCGACCCGGTAATCCTTGCCGAGATACTTGTTTATCGTTTTCGCCTTGGCGGGCGATTCGACTATGACGAGTTTTTTCGCCACCGGTTACCTTCTTCCTTGTTCGAAATAGTCAAGCCATTCCTCGAGATCGATGTCCGCCGGTCCGTGCTCCTTGTCTCCGCGGGCGCGGCTCTTGGCGGGCTGCGATTCGAGCCGTTTTGCATAATCCTCGGCCGAGATCAGGCGCGCCCTTCGACTGCGGGCGCAACGCCGAATTTCGTTATCCGAGGAAACGATTGTCAGTCCTTTCGGATTCGGGTCCTGCTTGATCATGTCCATGATAATGGCGTCGGCGGAACTCTCGGGCGGAGCGAATATTACTCGTAATCCGGGACCCTTAAGCGTTGGGGCGAAATCGCCGTCGGCGCCTTTGTCGAATACAACTATTGCCTTTTGCTTACGATAAAGCAAGTGCCGTGCCAAGATTCCGACAAGCTTGAGTTCATCGTCGGGATCGGACAGCGATATCGAAGACATTCTCCCTATAAGATTATGCCCATCAATGACTATCGGCATCCGCCGCTCACCTTCCATCCATTTTCCCGACACGGCCGGATCGGCGCTCTTGCGCCGTCGTGATTATAGCCTTGCCTTCACAGCTTGTCAAATTTGTCCGTTTTGCGCCATTCCTGGGGGTATCGCACAAGGCGCCGGAAGCCGGCGTCACGAAACGGGACACATCCTGGCCGATTCGCCGAAATACGGCTGCCTGCGCCGGCCGAAAGTGAACGAATTCCCGGGAATATTTCCCCTGGAGGCGCCAAAAGCGGGCAAATTCAGGCCGAACAAAAATTCCCTGCGGGGCTCCGATTCAGGGCGTCTGCTCCGCGCGCCGAGAGTCACGCGGCGATGCAAAGGAGGGCAGCTCAATATGCCGCCGCGCCGCCCCTGAGCCGGGGATCGGGCGAGCCCACGTAGGCCTGCTCCTTCTCGCTCCAGGCAATCGCGTTGATCCTTCCCAGCGACTCTCTGACCATCGAGGGCTGCCCCTTGATCGCCTGCAGTTCCCGGCGCGTCTCCTCGGCCATGCCGCTTTCCACGATGATGAGGTCGGGCCTGAACTGATGGTGAAAACGCGGCTTTGCCTGTGCCTCGACGAGTTCGTCGCCGAAATCGAGCATATTCACGATCACATGCAGCACGCCGGTGATGATCGTCGGCCCGCCGGCGCCGCCCAGGATGAGGACGGTTTTCCCGTCTTTCGCGACGATTGTCGGCGCCATGCTCGAAAGCGGGCGCTTGCCGGGCGCGACCGAGTTCGCTTCGCTCCCGATCAGGCCGAACGCATTCGGGACTCCGGGCCGGGCGCTGAAATCGTCCATCTCGTTGTTCAGGATCACGCCTGTTCCCGGAAGCGTGATCTTCGCGCCGTAGGTCAGGTTCACCGTCTGATTCACCGCCGCGGCGTTGCCCCAGCGGTCTACGACGCAAATATTGGTCGTGTGGCTCGGCGCCGGAATCAACCCCGTTTTTTCCGGGACAACCTGCTTTTCGCCGCTTTCGAGCGCTTTCAGGGACGTTTTCGCGTATCTTTTGCTCGTCAGACGGTCGATCGGCACGTGGTGAAAATCGCTGTCGCCGAGATGAATGGCGCGGTCCTCGAAGGCCTTCCGCATGTACATGGCGGTCCAGAAGATCGAGTCGAGGTCCCAGTCGGATTTTTCCTGGAGAATGCCCGAGGCCTCGAGCATATTCAGTATCTGCACCGTATGAACGCCGCCCGAGCTGGGAGGGCCCATGCCGATTATGTCGAAGTCGCCGTATCTGCCGATCACCGGCTCGCGTGCCCTGGGGGCATATTCGGCCATGTCGGCGAGCGTGATAAGGCCGCCGTTTTGTTCCATGTATCGCGCAAGACGGCCGGCGAACCCGCCCTTATAGAAATATTCCGTGCCGCCGCCCTCGATATTCCGATAGGTTTGCGCCAGGTCCGGCTGCCTGAGGATGTCGCCTTCCGCGAGCGGCGAGCCGTCGGGCCGCAGGTAGATTTTCGCGGACGCCGCATCCCGCCCGAGCTGCTCGATGGCATCGCTGTAGCGCGAAATATAGTACTCGTCCAGCTCGAATCCCTCTTCGGCCACCTTTATCGACGGTGCGATCAGCTCCGAAAGCTTTCTCGTGCCGGCCAGCCCGAGGGCGCTCTCGTACGCCGCGAGAATTCCCGGCACGCCCACGGCCAGCGGGCCCACCTTGCTGAGTTTCTGATCATATTCTCCGCCGCGGATATACATGTCACGCGTTGCCGACGCCGGCGCGGTCTCCCTCCCGTCGATCGTATGAACGGTTCCGTCCGCCATGCGAATGACGATGAATCCGCCGCCGCCGACCCCCGAGTTGAACTGATCGACCACTCCCAGCGCCAGGCCCGTCGCAACGGCCGCGTCGACCGCGTTGCCGCCGGATTTGAGCACGTCAAGACCGATTTCCGCCGCGAGCGGATGAGATGCGACGACTACCCCCTGAACACCCGAGGCGGTCGTCGCTCTGCCGCGAGGCGCCGTGGCGCAGCCCGCCGCGAGCGGCACGAGAATCAACAGGGCAACCGAAACGAGTCTTCGAATTCTCAGCATGGGACCTCCTGCGTCGGTTCGCGTCGGACGATATCAAAAGGGCGGCACAGATGTCAACAGAGGCGCCGCGATTCATATTCCCGCGTCGCGCGGGATATTCCGCCGTCGGGGGCCGTAATTGCTGCGATTCGGGGGCGACCGCGGGAAGAGGACTCCGCTGTGCAATGGACAAACTCGGTATTGCCAGAGTATACTTTTGGTGGCAAGATTATCGAGCCGCAAAGATCGGGCGCAGCCCTGGGCTTAGACAAATGATAGAGGGAAAGAGTCTGAACCGCAAAGACGCAAAGAACGCAAAGGGAAATAAAAAGAGGATATTACCACAAAGGCACAAAGCCTGCCCTCGACTACGATCGGGGGACACTAAGAAAAGCCTTAGGATATTTTTTCTT
>CBDUSG010000502.1:0-3336 GCA_965369575.1 uncultured bacterium
GTTGTGATCGTCCTCCTTTATCTTCTGCTTCCCTTTCTTTTCGAAGAACTCGATAGTTTTCAGCATGATCTCGCGGGATTTCTCGTCTGGATATTCGCGCGCGTGCTTTTTGGGGTTCAGCAAAAACATGGATATACCTCCTCATTTGGTCTTCCTGATTATAGCATCCCTTGCGGCCATCTCATAAACTTCGCCGAAAACGGGCCCCTGCCGGAGGCCGGAATTAGAGTTGACAAAAAGCTGATGATCTGGTATTCTGCGCCCGATTGGCGTTGGAAAAAGGAGGGGATGCGAAAGGCGGGTGAGAACCTTGCGGACTTCCCGGAACCTGACGAACTGTATTTTTCCGTACGTTTCCAATATCTGATTTGTCTGTACGCGGATTTTCTTCCTTCCCTCTCCAACTTTTCTCTCTGCAGCAATTATAATTGTCAAGGATATGGTTGTCTAAAACGACTTCTTCTGCTATGCTGGTACGGCAATATGGATCTTTTTGTTCATGACAAAGTGATAAAGTAGCCCAAAGTCACCTGGAAGCTATGTTTCTCGGCGCTATTCCTTTCGTATTCTTCGTACTATGCACACTGGTCGTCTTTTCCCTTCACCAGGAAGGGAAAGATGGCATCAACGCGCGTGTCGTGCTCCTCACGGCCTGTATCATCTCATCTGTCTGGCTGGTTGCGGGGACGGAACTACTGAGCGTGTTCAGGGGCATCAGTTTCTGGCCGGTGCTGCTGTGGTGGACAGCACCGTCAATCGGAATGCTTTTTTTCCTCGCCCGGCGACGGAAACGGTTGAGAAACATCCGTTTGGTTCTTCCCAGTTTCGAAGCGCTTGACTGGCTGTTGTTAATCCCAACTATCCTCCTTTTGATCAGTGTTGGGCTTTCCGCGTGGTTTTCAGCACCGAACAACTGGGATTCGATGCTTTACCACCTGCCGCGCCAGGTCTACTGGATCCAGAATCACACCGTCGCGCACTATCCCACCACGCGAACATTCCAGATTGTGATGCCGCCATTCTCCGAGTTCATGGGCATGCACCTGATGCTACTGTCCGGCGGGGACCGATGGGCCAACATGGTACAATGTTTCTCTTTCGCTATGGTGATGGTGGTCGTCTCACTCATCGCGCGCGATCTCGGCGCAAACCGGAGGGGACAGATTCTGGCGGCGTTCCTGGTTTCTTCAGCTCCTACCGTATACATCTTTGCATCAAATACCAAAAACGATGTAGTTCTGGCACTCTGGGTATGCCTGCTCGCGTGGTGGGCCGTCAGGATATTCATAGACCGCAATTATGGCACGGTCCGAGCTTTGCTGGTCGGCTCGACACTTGGGCTTGCGCTGCTAACGAAAGGAACGAGCTATTTCTTCATACCGGCAAGTTGCCTTTTAATTGGCATAGGAATCATTCGGTCGACCCGACGATTTGCAAAGCCGACAGTAGTGATCATGATAAGCGCCATACTCCTTAACTCAGGGCATTGGATAAGGAATTACAGGATGTTCGGCTCCCCGATAGGATATAACCGCCATATGAATCCGGAGGTAAACACGTCATTTGTCGGGCCTGCCGCGTTGATGTCGAACGCTTTTCGAAACATCACTCTACATTTGGGCACACCCAGTGAGCGGTTCAATAGTGGTCTGGAACGGTCGGTCGATAATGTGCACGCGCTGCTTGGCATCGACCCACAGGACCCCCGCATCACGTTCATCGATACGGAGTACGGAATTTCTTATTGGCCGCATCACGAAGATTCCACCCCGGCTGGCGCGCATGTCGTCCTTATCGGGCTTACGCTCATCCTCGCGCTCCCATTCCGTCGCTGGCTGCCAGAACGCCTGCTCTACATGTACCTTGCCATTCCATGCGCGGGTTTTGCCTTGTTCTGCTTGATGCTGCAGTGGACGCCCTGGCACACGCGATTGCACATACCGCTGCTATGCCTTTTCATGCCTGCCATTGCCGTCGTGCTGACGAGAACCCCCGGCCGCTTCGTGAGACCGCTTGCGGTGGTGGGGATTTTTATATCGCTCTATCCGACATTTGTCGTTAACTATAGGCCGCTGCTGGGCAAACGCAGCATATTCAAAACCGACCGAACGTCGCAGATGTTTCACGGGCGTCCCGAGCTGTTGGCCGGTTCCGTGGCCGTGGCGGATCTTGTTGCAGAGATCAAACCCCGCTCAGTGGGATTTGGTCGTGATTGGGAGTATCCCCTCCAGCGCCTGATTCTTGATCGGATGGAAACGCCGCCGAGGTTTTGCTCGTTCGACGCGCGATGGCTCAAACCTCAGGTGAAGGTTTGGCCGATAGATCCCGAACCCCCGGAGATGGTCATTGTAATGGATCGGGTTCAGTTGTCATTGTCGGATCAGCCGAGCGACACGAAATATGGGCTGGTTGCATGTATGGAACCCTACGGCGTCTACGCGCGAGAAGACGCGACGGAGCGAGGGGGTTCTCGATGGTCGCTTCCGCCATTTTTCGGATGGTCTGTTGCTAAAGGGTTGTCTGGCGAGGAGGGGCCCTATCCGCAATGGGAACTGCCGGTTGTCCGATGGGGGCTCGGCCCGCGAACAGAGCTTACCTTCGAGGCAGACGGCAGGCCGCTCGTGCTCGCCATGGTCTGCGGCACACACCATCTGCAATGGCAGAGAATTACGATTCTGCTCAATGGGGAGCAGGTGGGTCAGTACAGTTTTGACCATCCCGGCGAATTCAGGGACATTCACATCCCCATCACCTCGCGCGCCGGCCGCAATTCGCTGACCATCGAATATGAGACGGAGGACAGGACAGAACCCGAACACCCCCTGGCGCTGCTTTTCAGACGGCTGCGAATCGATCCGCCGGAATTGTCGGGCCGTGGAACCGAGACAGATGAGAATGCATGATTTGATTGTCCACTTGAAATTGCGCCGGGCCATATTTCTGATGATATTATTCGGCCTGTTGCCGGCGTCGTGTTTGCAGCGTTCAAACGCAGAACCGGAGCAGCCTCCCAGCATTGTCCTCATCAGCATCGACACGCTTCGGGCGGACTATTTCACGCCCGAGCGCATGCCGCTCGTATACAAATTCGCGCGGGACAACGGCATCATCTACACCAACGCGCACTCCAACTCGACGTGGACAATACCGAGCCACGTGACCATGCTGACGGGGCTGCTCCAGTCCGAGCACGGCGTCGAGTACGACGACAGTGCGATACCGGCCGGGTTGAAAATGACGCAGGAAAGACTTAAAGAGTTCGGCTACACGACCGCCGCTTTCGTCGGCGGCGGATATGTGAGCCGGGAATGGGGTTTTGACAGAGGATTTGACACA
>CBDUSG010000503.1:0-3333 GCA_965369575.1 uncultured bacterium
GGTGGTTCTTGTCGCTCAGGGCCTGCATCCGCGCCCGGGACTGCTTGAGATTGTTTTCGATCGCCTGCGACTTTTCCGACAGCTGCCGCTTTTGCTCCTCGATCTTTTCGAGTTCCGCATCCAGGCTCTGTTTTTGCTCGAAGGTTCGCTGTATCGCCGCGCGGCATATCTCGATTTCACTGCTGAAGCCTTCCTTTGCCCGCGCTCCCTCTTCGATTTCGCGCCTTTTGTCCGCGATTCGGCGGCCGGCCTCCTGTGTCTCGGTCTCGAGCCTTGCGATCTCGTGCTTGAAGGTTTCGCATGCAAGTTGAAGAGACGACACGTTGACCTTAAAGTCAGTCAACTCTGCGGCCACGCTGTCTTTGCGTCGCCTCAGGTCGTTCCACTGCAGGCTCGTTTCCTTCAGCTTTTCCTGCGTTTCGCCCTCGATTTTTTCGATGCGTTCGATCTGCCGGAGCAGCTCTTGCCGCTGTTTTGTCAGTTCCTGGTTTTCGCGGGTGGCGAGCGATTCTTCGCGGCGGAGTACGTCGCGCTCTTCTTCTTCTCTCTTTTTGCTTGTATCCAGCTGCTGCAGGTCGCGCTCGGCCTTGGCCAGTTCCACCTCGTGCGAGCCGACGGCGGAATGCAGCTTCTGAACCAACTCGCGCGAATGCTCTATATCCTGCTTCAGGCTTTGTATGTTTACGTCCTCAGCCTCGGAGGCAGCCGTCATTTTCTCGACGGAGTCCCTTAACTCCTCGATCTCGTTCCCTCTCCCCAGCAATCCGCGGCCGCGTCCGGTATCTGCCGTCGTTATCGCGCCGATAGTGGAAACCTTTTCTCCCCTCAGCGTGACGACGTCACATCGGGGACGCGCCGAGGAAGCCATCGACAGCGCTGTCTCGAGCGAATCGACGACAAGCACCGAGCCGAGCAGCGCCCGGGCTACCGGCTTTAACCGCTCGTCGCAGCTTATCATGTCGTTGGCCGTTCCGAGCACGCGGTCGGACAGCGGCGGCGGCTCCGAATTGAATCCGTTGCCCTCGAAGCCTGAAAGCGGAATGAAGCTCGCCCTTCCTTCGCTGCCAGCCTCCAGGAGCGCCGCGCAACGCCGGGCCGTGTCGACATCTTCGACGATTATGTGCTGAAGCCTGTGGCCGAGGGCGGCCTCGACGGCATTCTCATGTTTCTTGACGGTGCGGATAAGATCGGCGACGGTCCCGAGAACGCCGGCGTCCTTCAACTCGCCCTCGCACTTCGCGAGCATCACCGCGCGAACTCCGTCCTCATATCCCTCGAACCTGTCGCGCAGTTCTTCGAGAGAGGCCAGCTTGGAGCGGGCTGCGCTCAACGAATCGCGGATCGAGTCGCGCTCCTGTATTGAAGAGTCAAGCTCGGATTCCTTGGCTGCGATGGTCTCTTTGACCGAATTTAACTCCGAACTGAGCGAGGCCAGGGCGGCGCGGAGGGAGTCAATCATTCTCCCGGTCTCGCCCAGTCGGATTTCATGCTGGTCTACGCTTTGCTCCACCTGCGCGATGCGCTCGGAAATCTTCGCTACGCGCCTGGCGAGCACTTGAAGGTTCGTCTCTATGGCGCCGAGCTCGTTCTGGAGGTTGACCTTCCTGTTGAGATGCTCGAGCGATTCGGCGCGCAGCCGCTCGATCTCCTTTTCGCATTCCTCGAGCTCGTCTGAAAGGCCCGCGAATTGGCGCTCTTTTGCGGTTAATTCCTCCTGCGCTCTCGACGCCTTTTCGAGGGACTCGCGCTCCTTCTCGTTCAGATCGCGGCGTTGCCCGTGCAGCGACTCGATCGAGCGCTCGATCTCGCGTATCTCGTCCAGATCGCGCTTTTCCCGCGAGTCGATGGCCGAGATTTTTTCACGCAGCAGAGCTATCTGGCTTTCTTTCTTTTCGATTTCCGACTGGAAGTCGCGCGACTGCTCGCGCGAATCGGACACTGCCTTCTCAGTCTCGAGCAGGTCGAGACGGGTTTTTTCGATGTAGCTTTCCTCGCTCGAGATGTTCGCCGTGATCTCTTCGAGCTGATCGCCCAGTTCTTTTGAGCGAACGGAAAGCTCGGCGTGCTCCGCGCTTTGCTCACGGTACTTCAAAAGAGCCAGCCTCAGCTCGAGCGACCGAAGCTCATCCTGGAATCTTCTGTACCTCTGCGCCGCGCTGGCCTGACGCCGGAGCGAGTTTATCCGCCGCCGAACCTCGATGACCGTGTCCTGCAGCCGCAGAAGATTCGCATCGGCGCGCTCCATCTTCCTGACTGCGGCGTCTTTGCGGCTCTTGTACTTGATGATTCCGGCCGCATCCTCGAAAATATAACGGCGCTCCTCGGGCTTCGAGCTGAGAACCAGGTCCATGCGACCCTGCTCGATAAGAGAATACGAGTCGGCGCCGATGCCGGTGCCCATGAAAAGCTCGATTATGTCTTTTCGCCGGCAAGGGAGCTTGTTTATGAGGTATTCGCTCTCGCCCGCACGGAAGTACCTGCGGGTGACGCTTACTTCGGAATAGTCGAGTGGCAGCTTGCCGTCCGAGTTGTCGAGAAGCAGCGTGACCTCCGCCATGCCAAGCGGATGCCGGTCGTCGCTCCCGTTGAAGATGACATCTTCCATGCTCTGCCCGCGGAGTATGCGCATCTTCTGCTCTCCGAATACCCAGCGGACAGCGTCGGCGATGTTGCTCTTGCCGCAACCGTTCGGGCCCACGATGGCCGATACGCCGGGCTCGAGGCTGAGAGTGGTCTTGCGCGCAAACGACTTAAACCCAAACAGTTGAAGCTGCTTGAAATGCATGAATTTGATCTCCGCTTATGAAACGACCGCCGCCGCGTATGAACGTCTAAGAATGAATTGATTTGCTACCAGTGTACACGCTCGGTCAAGCTTTGTCAAGGGGAAAATACAACATCTTGTGAGAGAAGATGGTGAACGCGCTACATTTTGTGCTTGTCGCATCGATTTCCCAATCCGCTGAGAGGCCACTTAACTGCGGCCGGACGACGGGATGGCAACGTTTCGAACTCAGGGCTTCAGCGTTCTTTCCCGTTTTCCGCCGGTGGCTGAACCGCCCATTTTGACCATGGTATCGTTTGCGTCGAGCCGGCGCTGCCAGATATGTCATTTGACAAGGCCCTGTCACTGTGGTATAAGATTTTTGTACAACCATTTGACTTTCCCGGCTTTAGAACCTCCCATCAGGAGGGGAATGAAATGGCACAGAGGTTCTCAGCGGGAGGCTGCGGGAAGTTGTCGCTTTCTCTGGAATAGAGGGGGGAGGGCGGCTTTTTTTATTAGGGAATTAGGATGACAGACACTGCCACAATAACCGTCCTGTTCACCGA
>CBDUSG010000504.1:0-3325 GCA_965369575.1 uncultured bacterium
GACTCGGTCACGACGGGCTCCGGCGTGCTGCCCAGCCCCAGCTTGTCGGGGTCGAGTTCTCTCGTCCCGACCACGGGAGCGCGGCTCGTGAAAAGCGACCAGTCCTCCGTGAGCAGCCCCTGCGATTTGAGGCGTTCATAATATTGCGTTTTAGGATATGGCGTGGCCGCTGTGAACTGCACCACGTCGGGATTCAGCTCGAGCGCCAGCCGAACCGTCTGCTCGACCGTCCCTTCGGTCTCGCCGGGGAGCCCGATAATGAAAAATGCCATCGTCTCGATGCCGGCTCTCCGGCATCTGTCGAATATCTTGCGGATGCGCTCAGGCGCTATGGCGACTCGCTTGACTCCCTCGAGAATCTCGGCACTGCCTGATTCGACGCCGAAATTTATCTCTCTGCATCCGGCCCTCGCGAACGATTCGATCATTTCCTCGCTCGCGAGGTCGACCCGCGTCTCGCAGCGCCAGTCCACCTTTATGCCGCGCTCGACGATGAGATCGCTTATCGCGATCGCCCTTTCCTTGTCCGCCGTGAAAAGCGGATCGCGAAATAGAATCTCGCGCACGCCGTGGCGCCGCACGCACTCCTCGATCTCATCGACGACGTTCCCGGGGCTGCGCGCCCGCCATTTCGTGCCATGCCCGATGCGGTACGGGCAATAGATGCACCCATAATGGCACCCGCGGCTGGTGAGCATCGTCGTGAAAGGCGTCTTTCCCCATACGGCCGAGCGATATTTGTCCATCGGCAGCAGGTGGCGCGCGGGAAACGGCATCGCATCGAGGTCCTCGTCGAGCGCTCGGTCCGGCAAATGGACGATACCGGTCTCCGCGCGCAGGGTCAGGCCCGGTATCTCATCGACAGGTCTGTCGTGGGCCAGCGCATCGGCAAGCTCTGCGATGGTATGCTCGGGCTCTCCGCGCACGACCGCGTCTGCTCGCGATTCGCGGAGAGCCTGTTCGGAAAAGATCGATACGTGCGGCCCAAGCAGCGCGACGAACGCCCTCGGCGATTGCTCTTTTATGGAATCAGCCATCGCAAGGTCGTCGGCAATCGAGGGTGTCGCCGTATTGACCGCGATAAGGTCGAAATCGCGCTCGCGAATGAAGTCCAGCGCCCTGTCGGGCTTCCACCTCAGCGCGACCGCGTCGAGTATCTCGGCCCCGAGCCCCAGGTTCTCCACCAGCGCCGCGCAATACGCGAGGCTCAACGGAGGAGTCATGTTCGCGCTTTTGATCTCGAAGCCGAAGCCGCCCATGTGATCGCGACTGATCACGACGTCACGGTCGGGCTGGGGATTAAGCAGAAGAATCTTCATCGCTCACATGCTCCGGGTCACGCCTGACCCGCTTCCACTTCGCGCCGTAGCCGCCCCTGAAATATCCCGGAACGGCCGCAATGAAATTCGCGGCCACCAGCGCCATGGCCGGAACCATTGCGAATATGTCCAGCAGGAACCTCGCCGGCTCGGCCACGAGCGGAGCGAGCAAAGCAGTGCCAAGGACGTAACACCCGAAAATCGCAATGGCCATCGAGGCCAGCAGCGCCGCGGCCGCGCCCGGATCGAAAAAAGCGCTGTAAATGACTGCCGTCAACAATGCAAGTACGATCAGGTACGGCCTCAGAATTCGGAACAGCGAGTACTCGGGGAACACCAGCAGCCCGTAAAGGCCGTATCGCGGATTGAACAACAGCCCCCGGTGCCGTATGACCGACTGCATCATCGCGCCGATGTTGCGACGCTTTTGCGCAGAAAAATCGCCGAGCGACTCCGGCGCGTAATACGAAGCGACGGCGGCCGGTTCGATCCTCGCCCGATATCCTCTCCGCCTGAGCGCAATGCCGAACTCGCGATCCTCATATATCACGTCCGTTGAAAAATCTCCTACGGCCTCGCGCCGGACGAGAGACATCTGACCGAACAGGCCGCCAGCGCTGTCCAGGCGGCTCTCACCGAGTTTTTGGGCGTTCTGGATGTCGAAGAGGAACTGCGAGACGCGGGCGAGATAACCGGCGTCGCGGTTGCGAACCGACATTACGGCCGAGACCGCGCCGACACGCGGGTCTGACATGTGGCGGGCAAGCTTTCGCAAGACATCGGGCGCGGTGAGCACCGTCGCGTCGGTGATCGCCACGATCTCAGTCGATGCCCGTTCGAACGCGAGCTTCTGGGCTGTGATCTTTCCCCGGCGCCCATCCGTCTGGAGCAGGGTGACACTCTCGAATTCGCGAACGATTTCGGCCGTGCGGTCGGTCGAGCCGTCGTCGACGACAACCACCTCGAGGAGTTCGGCGGGATAGTCGGAGTCGAAGACGTTCTCCAGCTTGCGGCGGATATGGCCCTCCTCGTTGTGCGCCGGGATGACGACCGTAATGGGCGGCGTGAATTCGGCCGGCGGCGCCGACCGCCGCAAAAGGGCCGCAACCAGGATGACTGCGTTGTATAGAACATACTGGCCGAGCGCTATCGAAAGCGCCCCGATTGATACCGCCAGGATGATCGAATCGATCTCCCCCATCATCGTGCCCCGTCCCTCACTCGCGCGCGGCGAGCGATGCGCAGTCGGAGGTTATATTCGCCGAAATAATTCCAGTTCGAACTCATCGTGATATCGAGCGCGAGCCTGTCGCCGTCGCGAATGATGGAGTCTACGGGTCCCTCGATTATCTCAACCGAATACTCGTTCCGGCCGCAGGAAACAAGAAATCCGTCGCGGCCATGGACTGCCAGTATTTCGTAATCGCCGCCGAGATCAATCCTCACCTGCCCGACCCTCAGGTCGCCGACAAGTGTCTTGACCTCAAGCTCCAGGTCGGCCGCCGGCTGATTTTCAGAGTCCACGCCCGTCGCCGCGATAGACAGCGCGATCTCGTGCAGCGGCGTGCGATACCGACGGGCCGTGCATTCCTTGCCGGAATCGGCCTCCGAAGAGTCGACCTTCCCGATGCGGGAGGTCCCGCCGATTCCCGTCCGCGGCGGGCTCGTGCGATGGCGGTCGAGAAGAATTTTCATGGCCGGTACGAGCTTGAGGGCGGCCCGGCCGGGGGCAAGCTCGCGCATCATCGAGTACGCGGTCTGGACCGCGCGGCTGCGCCAATCGTATGCGCTCTCGAAGGCGATCCCCACTCGCAGCTTTCTATCGATTATCCATTCCGGATCCGCCTCCGAAATCAGGATCGGCATGCTCCGTTCACCGGCCGGTCTCAGAGGAGGATGTTTTCTTCGAACGGAGTCGCGCCGCACTGAAAGGATATTCGCGAGCGGGCCGTCCTTTTCGGGGCAGAGATCGAGGATGAACTCGACGAAAGCGTCGGTCACAAACG
>CBDUSG010000505.1:0-3315 GCA_965369575.1 uncultured bacterium
CCATCGAGCAAGATCGGTGCCAATATTCGTGAGAGCCGCTAAGCCATGTATTACCAAGCTTTTAAGCTATTAACTGCGGTTCGGCGTGAAGGCCGGCGAATTACAAACATGTACGTTTGGCAACCATCAAGACGGGAAAATCTTTCCGGTCGGGACAATTCGGTGGGCCATCCCCGATTTTCAGGACAATCGGAATCGGAGCTCCAGTTCCCTCCGCTGCTCCCGTGGCATGAAGCCGCGGGCATTATGCTGTAACAGTATATTCCCATAACAGTTATAGCAGATAAGCGGCCGATGCTTCCGGCAGATATACATTTCTCCGGCGTTATCTGAGCCTCTCGAATAACCCGGTTCTCGGGATGGACAATTTTTGTCGCCTCGACGAAAAAGGTCGGAGCATTGTACATTTTTTGCCAATTGCCACCTAACCCCTCAATATCTAGTGTCGGGAGGGCGCCGCCCCCTATTTTTGATTGTCCGAGCACCTTTTCTGTGCACTCGTTAACTGGAATTTCGTTGACCGAACTCGGCCCTATCGACGAAACTGAACATCGAGTGGATCATCCTGAATGTCGGATCAGGAGCAGATGAGCGCGCCACGTGGCGTCCCCGCGCCGCCTGATTCGTCGCTGACGCGAAAGGAGAAAGTGTGAATTATAGCAAGACCGAGAAAAAAAGGGCTTTCAGATTGTTCGCCGCCGGAAAGACGCCCGAGCAGGTCGCCCGGGAGTTCGAAAAATCGCCGGAGCACCCCGATGGAGGCCGAATCACCCTCTTGCGCGCCGAAAGGCTGCTCGAGGAGTACATAGAACTGCCCATCGGCGAAAAACTACGGCTGACGCTCATGACCGAATGCGTGGCGAACCGGCTGCACCGGCTCATGGACGACATCTACGACCTCAGACGCGTCGATGCCCTGCTCGCCGACGGCAACGAGAAAGCCGTCGCGACGCTGCTCGACATCAAGCGCAAGATAAAGGAGCGTATGACCAAGGAATTCGCGTCGAGCGGAGAGGCGCAGCCCGAAATCGCGGAGGATGAAATAGACAGTGAGATCGACAAGTACTACGAAAAAATCTTCGGAGGCCCGCCGGCTCAGGCGAAGGTGTTCTGAAGACCTGCTCTCGATGGCTCTGCTGCTGGACTGCGACACGGCGCACGTACATAAGCTCATGGCGGGCGCAGCGCGGCGCGACCGCTCGCTTGTGCTCGCCCCGCGCGGGTTCGGCAAGACGACTCTGATGTCGGTCGTGCGCTGCATCTTCGAGATCGTCCGCAATCCCGACGTGCGAATCCTGCTCGCCAGCAACACGCAGGCGCAGGCCGAGGCGTTCGCGCGCGAGGTGCGCGGTCACATCGAGCGCAACCCGATATTCCGAATCATCTTCGGCGACCTCGTCGGCCCCAAGTGGACCAACCGCGAGTTGATCGTCGGCCGCAGAAGGCGCATAGCGAAGGAGCCGACGATCTTTGCGACGGGCGTCGGCGGCGCGCTCGTATCGCGCCACTTCGATCTCATCATCTGTGACGACATCGTCGACGAGGAAAACTCGCGCACCGAATCGCGGCGTGAAAAGCTGCGAACCTGGTTCTTCAAGGTGATGCTCCCGTGCCTCGAACCCGACGGCAGTCTCGGCCTTGTCGGCACGCGATACCACTATCGCGATCTCTACGGCCACCTGATGGATGCGGGTTTCGCGCCGTCGGTCACCGTCATCCGCGCCATCGACGCGGACGGCAAGAGCCCGTGGCCCGGGAAATTTCCCGTGAAGCGCCTCGAGCAGATCCGGCGCGAGGCCGGCACCGTCATCTTCAACGCTCAGTACCAGAACGACACCGAGGCGATGAAGGGCACCGTGTTCAAGGACAAATGGCTGCGGTTTTATGACACCGTTCCCGAGACTCTGAGGATTTTCCAGGGGGTCGACCTGGCCATCGCGCAAAGCGTCGGCTCGGACTACTTCGCGCTCGTCACTATCGGCGTCGACGAGTGGGAAAACATTTACGTGCTCGACTGCTATCAGGCGCGCCTCTCGTTCCGCCAGCAGACGGCGGCCATACTCGGGCGGTTCCAGCGGTACGACCCCATAAAGGTAGCGATCGAGTCCAACGCGTACCAGGCGGCCCAGTTCGAGCGCGTGCGCGAACTCGGCGTCGTGCGCGCGACAAAGGTGTTCACCTCTCGCGACAAGCTCTCGCGCGCGTGGAAGCTCTCGGCGCTGTTCGAGGACGGCCGCGTCCGCCTCGGGCGCAACATGCACGAGCTTGTCGACCAGCTCCTCACGTTCCCCCATTGCGAGCATGACGACCTTTTCGACGCGCTCGAGATCGCCGTGTCCATATCCGCCTCCGCCGTCCCAAGGATGCGCTTTTTTTGAGGGGCAGGCGCGGCCATTGGCCCTGTGGGGGGCAACTTGCCCCCCACAGGGCGACTCGCCGGGGGAGCTTGAGGGCAAAAAGGTTCTGATCCTGGCGGACGACATCTATAGAGGATATGGAGCTGTGGTATCCGAAGATAAGGCTGACCCGGCAGATTCAGGCGATTGGCCCGATCAGCGGGGACGGCCTCAGGGCCGCCGCCGAGAAGCAACCAGCCTGTCTGAGCAAAAAAGCGCCCTCTGCGGGGCGCAAATTCGGGCATATTCGTCGAATTTCCCGCCAAAAGAGACGACACCGCCACCGATGAAAGTCATTTATGGGAGAGAAAAGGAGGGTGGCGGGAGGCAGAATTGAACTGCTGACGCAAGGATTTTCAGTTTCTTATTAGCAATCCCTTCCTTATTAGCCAAAGCCCCTTTATTTGCAAAGGCTTACGAATCAAGCGGTTGTGAAGGTGCTATGATTTACGGCTTTTGAACTCGTTTGACTTCGGCAGGGGTTATTTGACATCAAGTAGGACAAATCTAGGACAAAAGTAGGACAAAGAGCTTGCCACAACTCCGGGCTCGGGGTACAATATTTTTGAGAGGTGGGGGCTAGGCTTCTGGAGTCAAAAAGCGGCTGTCCAGGTTTCAACATCTCTGTGGAGGCGAGCATGCAATTTATACCCGACATTCCTATTGAGCATCCTGACGATGATTACATGAATCATTCGGAGCACGCCGAGAACCTAGTTGAGATACTGCTTGAAGCAATCAAGGTTGGTGAGAATGAGAGTTTAAGTGTCGCAATTCTAGGTGATTGGGGAAGTGGCAAATCCGGGTTTCTGAATTTGATGAAGCATTTTCTTTCACTTAAGGATCTGAATATTTTCGTTGATTTCGATGCATGGGATCATGAACAGGCTGAGAGCATGCTGGCTGCGATTGCAAGATG
>CBDUSG010000506.1:0-3313 GCA_965369575.1 uncultured bacterium
CAGCCCGCCGCGCGCGCCGGCGCCGCTTCAACGGCCTGCGCGATCGCGTCGGACAGCGCGCCCTTGTCGAGTTCGTCGAGCTCGTAACGCACGCGCATCGACGGCTTGTCGATCTCGAGCAGGCTCCCCAGGTCGATCGGCGTACCGATGACGACCAGATCCGCCGGCGTGGCGGCGATCGTTTGCTGCAGCTCGGCCGTTTGCTCGGCCCCGTATCCCATCGCGGGCAGGACAGGGCCAGTGTTCGGATACTTCTCGAACGTGCGGGCGATCGAACCCACGGCCCAGGGACGCGGGTCGATGATGTCGGCCGCCCCGAACGCTCCCGGCAGGATCTCGTTTGTTAGCGGACCACCGCAAGCTTTTGTGGCTCCTGCGCCAAAAACAACGACAGTATCCTTTCCGATGGCACTCTGTCTCGGTTCCATGATGGAGCTCACCCCTCCTCGGCGCCGCTTTTTTTCTCGCGTCCCTCCGCGTCCTTCTCTTTGATGCCGAGCGCAGTCCTGAAAATCAAGAGGAGCTTTTCCACCGTTTCTTCCGAGAACAAGCCTACAAGAGTTGAGATTGCACCGATCGCATATCGATTAAGGTCCCCAGAATCGGCGGGCTGACTAAGATAGCCACCGGCACGTATCAAAAAATAGATGGGAATTGCGAGGCCGGCACCCACCGGAACTCTCATCAAATACCACCAGGCGTAACTCCGCCTGGCCTGTTTCCTTCCGACGTTTACTGCAAAAGAACGGATTCCATGAAGCGTACTCCCGATCCCGCCGCACACCATAACCATCAGCAAGAGACGAGCTTCCGGAGATAGAGAAAGGTCTCTCGGCCAGAAGAAAAGGTGTAACGTTCCCTCCCGGACTTCCTCGCTTCCCGATGCCGTGATAAGCTGCGGCCAGATGGCATAAAGCAAATAGGCAAGGACCAAGAATGTCGCTGCCTGATAAAGCCCCAGCAGATGCGTGTACAGTCGACTGAGATCGCCGGACGGCTCATTGGATCCCGACGATCCGTTCGAGAGTTGCTCGGCTGCCATGAGATGTGCCCTCCTTGAATTTGAGAATGGACAATCCATTTGTACGCGTTTTTAACTATGCCGGGCTCCTGCCTCCGCAGGACTCGAAGCCTTCTCTTCTTACCGCATAATCATAAAGCATAAAGCAATTATCTGTCAATAAATATTATCTCAGCATCTAGGCACTTAGAAATCTGGATCTTCTCCGCTGAACCGGAAAAAACTTAGCCAGAACATAAGGCCGCAGATGCGTTTGACAGGGCGGGCCTTCGATGGTATTATTTGGCGGCAGTCCACTGGAAACGTCGGAGTTACCGGATAAGGGAAGGAGCGGGACGGATGTCGACCGATAGATTCGCTTTGACAGATAAGGTTGCGCTTGTGACTGGCGCAAGCCGCGGCATAGGGAAGGCTATCGCACTCGGATTTGCAGAGGCGGGCGCGGACGTGGCGATATGCGGACGAAAGATAGAGGCCCTCGAGCCCGTCGCGGCCGAGATCGAAAAGCTGGGCCGGAACGCATTCGCGATGGCCGCCGACGTGACCAGCGGGCAGGATATCGACAAGTTCGTCGCCGACGCCCACACCAATTTCGGCCGCATAGACATACTCGTCAATAACGTCGCCCGAAGCATCATGTCGCCCGTCCTGAATCTGCGCGAGGACGGATGGGACAAGATAATGGCCACCAATCTCAAGAGCTGCTTCCTGCTTTCGCAGGCCGTGGGACAGATCATGATGGGGCAGGGCAGCGGGGCGATCATAAACATCTCGTCGACCGCCGGTCAGAGCGCGGCCCCGATGCTGGGCGCATACAGCGTGAGCAAGGCCGGCGTAGACATGCTCACCAAGGTTCTCGCCAAGGAACTGGCCGGCGTCGGCATACGCGTCAACGCCATCTCGCCCGGCATGGTCGAGACCAAGTTCAGCGAGCCGATATGGAGCAGTCCTGAGATGCACGCCGAGGTCGTGCGCGGCATCCCCATGGGACGCCTCGCCAAGACCGACGAGATAGTCGGCCTGGCGATATTTCTCGCCTCCGACGCCGCAAGCTATGTCAGCGGCGCCATCATCAACATCGACGGCGGCTCGCTAACCTAGCGTATTGGCCAGCGCGTTGCGCCCGAAGGGCCTAAGACCCGGGCGCGTAAGTTCACCCGATAATATTTGGGCCCCAAATCCCCCCTTCAGAAAAGGGGGGGCATCTGGAACCCCCTCCGGAAAAACGCGGACGCGAAGCTCGCCATCTTCGGCAAAATGAGAGGCCTTCGAGCTTCCCCCTCTGGAAAAGGGGGGAGACTGCAAATCGTCCCTACGAAAACTGTGGAGATATGAAACTTCCCCCCTTTGGGAAAGGGGGCCAGGGGGATTTCAGGGTCTTCTGAGGCCGGGCAACACGTCGGTAAATTTTGCAAACGAGCATCCGTCCGCCGGAAGGGCCGCCGGTCAGGAACCTGCGTACTTTGCCCTTAGCTCCTTTGCGAGCACCTTGCCCGAGGCGTTGCGTGGGAGTTCGCCGATGAAGAAGATGCGCTCGGGCTTCTTGAAACTGGCCACGCGCTTGCGGCAATACTCGGTCAGGTCTTCAGCGCTCGCCTCGCCGGATGGCCTGAGCACGACGGCTGCGGCGACTATCTCGCCCCACTTCGGGTCGGGGATTCCGAACACTCCCGCATCGGCCACGGCCGGGTGAGAGGACAGCACGTTCTCGATCTCGATCGGAGCGATGTTCTCCCCGCCGCGAATGATGATATCCTTCTTGCGGCCCTCAATGAACAGCAGCCCGTGCTCGTCGAGGTATCCGTTGTCGCCCGTGTGAAACCAGCCGTCGCGAATCGCGCTCGCGGTCTCGTCTTTTCGCCCCCAATAGCCGTCCATGAGGTCGCCGCCGCGGACTATTATCTCCCCTGTCCGGTCGGGCGGCAGGCGATTGCCTTGTTCGTCGGCGATGGCGATCTCGATGCCGGGAATCGCGCGGCCGACCGATTCGAGCGGGTCGCGTCTGCCCGGTGGCGGATCGAGCGAATGATCCTCGGGCGGCAGCCATGTGACGCCGACCTCGGTCAGGCCGTAGCCCTGGCTGAACATGCAAGGCAGCCTGCGCATCGCCTTGCGGGTGAGGTCGGGCGAGATGGACGAGCCGCCATAGATCAATATCTTGAGGCTGCTCAGATCGAACCTGTCGAGGTCCGGATAATCGATCACCTGCGAGAGCATTGTCGGCACAACGACGGCCATCATCACCCGCTCGGCCTCTACCGCTCGAAGGAACCCCTCGACGCCGAATTGCGG
>CBDUSG010000507.1:0-3312 GCA_965369575.1 uncultured bacterium
GTTAGTATAGAAACTATCATATCGTTTTCGAGTTGTCAAGTTTTTTCTTCACGAGGCGTATAACATCTTGGCTGGCAACGGGATACGATCTGCCAACACGTCGGCTGGAGGGCGCGGACTTTCCCGGAAGGCGCG
The DNA here is from genome assembly GCA_965369575.1 of uncultured bacterium. Lineage (GTDB taxonomy): Bacteria > Abyssobacteria > SURF-5 > SURF-5 > SURF-5 > CBDUSG01. The sequence goes on from CBDUSG010000507.1 coordinate 136, forward strand.
AGGCCCGGCGAGGCTCACGGACCGGCGAGCCGCCGGGTGCTATCGGAGACTGTACACACGCTAAAGGGCGCATGCCATGCGCCCCTACGCAGAATGTGGTCGCTGCCGCCGCTAGATTAGGGACTGTCCCCGGAAGCAGCTCTTCTGTCATTCCCGCGAAGCCTGTCCTCGACTAAGCCTGCCCTCGGCCCTGATCGGGGGATCGGGGAGCGCGAATCCATGCGGACCGGCAATCCTACTGTGCGAATGAATTCGCACCTACGCAGAATGTGATCGCTGACGGATCGAGATTCGGGACTGTCCCCGAAAACCGTCTGTCTTTCTGTCATTCCCGCGCAGGCGGGAATCCAGGCGGGAATCCATGTGGACGCCGAGCGCGTGAATAGGGCGCATGCCATGCGCCCCTACAGAAAATGTGATCGCCGCCGTCGTAGATTCGGCCGCAGGGAAAATGTCGACGGCGACTCGCCCCTAGGCTCCGTTTTCCCGCACGAATTCCTGCACTATCGGATCGACTACGTCAAGGTCTTTCCTCTGCACAACAACCTTGACCGCGCCCGCGCCGCCGGCCTCCACATAGAACGGCGCAAGCGTCCCCATTGCCTCGTTGCGCAGGAACACTTCAATGCCTTCCGACTCAAGAAGACTCCTCAAAAAACCTGCCTCCATCGAATTTCCTGCAAAGACAATCGCAAACTCGCTTTCGCCAGGCATCGCGTTCTCCTCCGCTATTTCGGATGTGTCTCTCGAATCTGTCTTTTTGTCATTCCCGCGTAGGCGGGAATCCATGCGGACGGCAAGCGAGCGGATAGGGCGCATGCCATGCGCCCCTACGGAAAATATGATCGGCGTCCCCCAAGAATTGTGTTCGCCGTCCCCCAAGAATTGTGTTCGGCCACTAGTCCAGCTCGGCTATCACTTCATCTACTTCTCGGGCGTCTACCTTGCCCCAATGGTAGCCCATGTCCTTGCTCATGTGTCGGGCGCGGTCGGCCTCGTCGCGCGCGGCCGATTTGTTTCCCTCGGCAACGTAAGCCCACGCCAACGCGACGCGTATGTCCGCCTCATAAATGCGGTAGCCGCTATCCGTTGCATAATCCAGCGCCTCATTCAGATCACTGAACGCCGCCGCGGATTCCTTCGTATGCCGTGCATACCACCGCCCGCGAGCCAGCAGCCCTTGGATGAGCGCCGGGCGAAAGGAGATGCCCCGCGCGATCTTGAGTGCTTCGTCATAATGCTCGCGGGCGCTGTCGTGATGGCCGGCACCAGAGTCCAGATCGCCCAAAACGCGATGGCATCGGCTCAGATCAACGGGGCTGGGATAGCGTTCTGCAAATTGCAGGTTGGCTTCTGTCACCCGCCGGGCATAGTCGGCGTCGCCGGCGAGTCGCAGGAAATCGGCGTGCCGAACTCCTCGAAAACTGTATAGGTACAGTTTTTCCGGATCGATCTCGTCCTCCAATGATTCCGCCTGCTTGAAGGTCGCGCCTGCGGCCTCAAGGTCTCCGCGCAAATGAGCGATCCACGCCTGAAGCGTCAACGAATCGCGCTCCCCCCCCTTTTTCTCCGCACGTCGGGCAAGAGGGAGCGCTTCGCGTGCGGCATCTGCGGCAGGCTCGAGCGCTCCGAGATGAGTATGCAATTCTGCCAGGTTCCGGTATCCGGCGCCGGCGTTTTTCCAGTCTTCCAAATCAAGGGCAATCGCGTTGCTTCGCTCATAGAACGTCACAGCTTCGGCCAGGCGCCCCAGGGTCATCAGGCAAAGGCCGACTTCGTTCAGGACAAATCTTTTATCTCCAGGATCGCTCACTTGCGGGTCTCGCTCGGTGTCACCCTCGGGAAAAAAATCCATTATGAGCGCCAGATCGGTTTCATACGCGCTCAGCACAGCAGTCAACAACCAGCGACTACGTTGATCGATGCGTTCACGATAAATGAGGTTGGCTTCATCATAGGCCCCGGCTTGGCATGCATGGCTCACGGCCTCGATCAGGGGCGCGAGATCGTCGAGCGTGGGGACTTCGGGAGTATCATCACCGGCAATATCGAGATAGTAATCCTTGATGCGCTCGTGCGCGGCCTCTCTCTGAATCCGGTCGCATTCCTCCAATTGACGCTGATAATGCTTGTGGATCAACGGATGCACCGTGTAGTGACGTGCGTTTTTGTCATACTGCAGCATGCGATACCCGACCAACCGCTTTACCATTGCATTAAAATCCTCATCATCCAGTGTGGCTATCGGAGCATTAAGCGCGTTTGCATCCATATCGGCCCGGAAGACTTTTCCGAAGGCGGTTTCTTTCACCGGTTTTCGGAAAGCGCTGAAAAGCTTGAGAAAGGCCCGCTCGGCGTCGGTCAGGTGTTCATCGTAGCGGCTCAGCACACGGTGGACGCGCTTGTAGGGCGATTCGTCCGCCGTTGGCGGTGGAATGTGATGTGAACCTGTCAACTCACCACCATGCAAGTCCACCGCATACGATCCCAACAAGCCGAGCGTCAGTGCGTGGCCGTCCCATTCGGCGACGACCTTGTCCAGCTCGTCATCCTTTCCCTCAACCCCCACCTTTCGAAGCAGGGCGCTTCCGTTTTCCTTGCTGAGGCGCGTCACGTCGCGTTTGGCGTTAGTCGTGCAGTCCATCAGGTCGAGCGCGGGAACGCGGCTGGTTATCAGGCAGAACGAATCGTGCTCCGGCGCCGCCAGGTATTGCAGAAAATCTCTCAGGTCGTTGCTCTTGAGCAGGCCGTATCGGTCACCGTCCTGATGCTGCATCACCTCGAGTCCATCAAGGACGAAGATGTATCTTCCCGCGCCGAGCATCGCGCCGAGAACCTGGGCCTTTACATTTGCTGATGGAAGCCGGCGCGGATCGATTCGACCGCCGCCCATGTATTTCAGGGCCGCTTCGAAGAACTCGTCCACACTCGGTTTTGTGTAGAATCCCCACCAGAACACACCGTCGGGCTGGGGCTGCGACGCATCCGCCAGTAATTCGTCCAACCACTGCCGCGCCAGGCTGCTCTTGCCCTCGCCGCCGAAACCGATGAGACCGGTGATGCGAGTTTCCGTGCCGGCCCAATCCTTACTGATATCTTTCAGGAAATCCTCTCGTCCAACCCACTCCTCAAGCGACGCGGGCGCGTCATTCCATTCAACACCTGGCTGCGCCAGTG
>CBDUSG010000508.1:0-3306 GCA_965369575.1 uncultured bacterium
TTTGCGATCACTGGGGAATCCGCTGGGCCATCGCCCTTACTTTTTCAGTCATCATTGTGGGAATCGTGCTTCTCATGGGCGCCCGGGCGTTTCCGGTAGCATGCGTTTTTGCCGTGGTGTATGGATTCGCCATAGGGGCGCCTCTGCTCATCAACCCCGCTCTGACGGCCGAATGCATGGGGCTGCGAAACTTCGGCGCGGTATTCGGCATACTTACTCTGCTCAATACCGTCGGCGTCGGAATCGGCGCATATCTCACAGGGGTGGTTTTCGTCCATTCAGGAAGCTACCAGCCGGCATTCCAACTCTTTGTTGCGCTCACGGTAATAACAGGGATTTGCGGTTTCCTGGCGCGGCGCGAGGTGTCCTTCGAGGAGCCCTCGGCGGAGGAAGCATAGGTCATGATAATTGACGCGCACTGTCACATTTGGGAAGAAAGGCTGATATCGGGCGATCTTGAGAAGATGCTCGGCGTGCTCGCCGACCGGTTCGGCCCGGGCGATCCCGAGCTGGTGCGCAACGGCGGCGTCGACCGGCTGCTCAGCGATATGGACGAGGCCGGCATTGATAAAACCGTCCTGCTCGCGCTCGATGTCGGCATCGCGTTTCATTCCGATCTGACCGTCAGGGATTACAACGACTACGTAGCCGAGCTTGTGCGCGAACATCCCGACAGGCTCATCGGATTCGCCGGGATCGACCCGCGCCGCGGCAGGGAGGCCATAGCCGAGCTGCAGCGCTGCTACGATAACGGCCTAAGAGGCCTCAAGCTATGGACGCTCACGGGCTTTTATCCCGACGACGAAGCTTACTATCCTCTATACGAGAAAGTAGCGGAACTGGGAATCCCGATGCTGATCCATACCGGCAGCGGACCGCCCGGAACTTATATGAAATTCAACAGGCCGGTCTATGTGGACAAGGTGGCCGTTGATTTCCCGCAGACCAAAATCATAATGGCCCACATCGGCATGCCGTGGATCGAGGAGGCCGTGGCCATCGTTATCAAGAACTCAAACGTATTCGTCGACATATCAGCCTGGGAGCCGATCCTCAAGGCCGCCCCCTTCGCGCTGTGCCAGGCCCTTACTCAGATAAAGATGGCCACAGGCGGCCTCCGGCAGGTGCTTTTCGGCAGCGACTGGCCGCTGTTCACGCCCGTGCTGTCGCTGAAGGAGTGGGTCGACGGGATCAAGGCGCTGGAGATGCCGCCGCCCTTGCAAATGATGGGCCTCCAAGACTTTACGGAGGAGGATAAGCGCCTGATTCTCGGGGAAAACGCCGCCGGAATCCTCGGTCTCTAGTCGCCGAGAATCGCTCTTCTGCGGCCCGAATGAATGGCGTTCAGAAATTTTACTTGACTCAGTGCCACCGCGCAGTGTAACATATTCCTTGCAAAAGGTTCAACTGCGGTCTCCGCAAAATGCGGGGCGAAAAAGGGGGCGCAACCAATGAAAACCGTTCTGTTATCCACTCCTGTCACTCCCTATCCAATCCAGCCGTGGCACGACACTCCGACCGACATCATGCGCCAGCGGTTCATGAAGGGACAGGGACTCTTCACTCACGAGGGACACATGCATCTGGTTGGGGCTTTCATTATCGCCCAGAACATCTCCGTGCCCGCTACGGTGCTCGATCACCCGACGATGGAAAACTGGGTCGACGAGGTTAAAAAAGGATATGACTACGTCGGTATCTCGTCGCTCACGCCGAATATCGAGAGCGTAATGGAAATGTGCCGGATGGCGCGCAGGCACTCGCCCGACAGCACGATCATCCTCGGCGGCTTCGCCGCTCAAAGCTTTGGCGCGTATTATCCCGAAGAGGAATGGAAAAAACTGATGGACCACGTCGTGCTTGGCGACGGCGTGCGTTGGTTCCGCGAATTACTCGGCGAGGACGTCGACGCGCCCGTCAGGCAGCATTTTTTGCCGAAATGCGCGTTCGGAGCGTCGGCATGGCTCAACAAATGGGGTGAGGGCGAGACCGCTCCGCTCATCGCCGCCGTAGGCTGCGATCGCGGCTGCGACTTCTGCACGACGACAACCCACTTCGGCGGCAAGCGCCACGTGCTGGTATCGGCCGAGCAGGTCAAAGAAGAGATCAAGGCGTGGCAACGTCACGAGCCCGGCACACAGATCATCATATACGAAGAGGATCAGGACAGGGACTTCATCAATGAGGTCGGGCGTCATCTCCGAGCCGATCCTGAGATCGATTTCTCTCAGTTCTCGATCACGATTCTCACGAGTATCAACACTCTCTCGACATATCCCGACCTGGACGAGCTGGCCCACAACAATGTAAGCCACATGTTCATAGGGCTGGAATCCAAGTTCGCATCGGAGGCGGGCTACGGCAAGCGAGTGGGCGACGCAAAGGAGATTCTGCACGAGTTGTATGCGCGCGGCATGGGCGCCACACTCGGATGGATGGCGGGCTTCGATTTCCACACGCGCGAGACGATGGAGGAGGACTTCCAGTATTTCCTCGCGTGCGAGCCGCCGACCGCGCAGCTGACGCGCGTGACGCCGTACCCCGGCACGCCTCTTTACAGCCGCCTCAAGGAAGAGGGCCGCATCAAGCCGTTCAAGTGGGAGGACGTCAGCTTCTACGGCGGCGGCATGATTCACAAGCATCTCCACGAGCATGAGATACTCGAGTTCATCCGCAAGGGCGACGAGCGGCTTTACAACACGTGGGGCCCGAGCATCCTGCGAATGATAAAGGTTCAAATGAACGGATACGAGAGATACAAGGATTCCGACGACAAGCATTTCCGGCAAATCGCTCAACACAACCGGGACCAGGCGTACCAGGGTTACATCATGATGGCGGCCATGGAGCGTTTCGCGCCCAACGGCCGCGTAAGAAAAATGGTCAAGGAACTCGATCAGCGCTGGAAGAACAATTTCGGCGAGCCCTCGACTTTCATGAAGGTGCAGTCGAAGTATACCGAGATAAAGGCGGCAATGGCGACGGTGAAGGAAATCGTCGATCCGGAGAACCGACACATCAGGATTCCTCCGGCAAAGCGCTACTTCTTCTTCGGCAAGGATATCAAGGACGACGGCAGCATGCCCTACAGGAAAGAGTACCTCAACGAGGACCCGCTGTACATCCGCGACATGAAGGTTATGGCCGCCGACCAGGGATTGCTGGGCGTTGCGCATGCCGTCGCGCAGGTGCTCGATTATCCCGACGCCAGGCTGCACGATACGGTGAACGAGCTCCGCGGCGACGCGGCGGGACTGCTGACCGACATGGCCGAGCGGATGCGCCGGCCCAAGCTCGACGTGCGCG
>CBDUSG010000509.1:0-3297 GCA_965369575.1 uncultured bacterium
GTGGCTATTGCCGGGCCTTCCGGCTCGGGCAAGACCACGATGCTCAACCTCATCGGCGGCCTGGACCGGCCCAGCTCCGGCAGTATCTCCGTGAACGGAAACGACTACGCGGAAATGAACCAGTCGCAGCTCGCCACGTTGCGTCTGCATAACGTCGGCTTCGTGTTCCAGGCCTATAATCTCATCCCGGTCCTCTCGGCCGTGGAAAACGTCGAGTACGTCATGCTTCTACAGGGCGTGCCGGCCGCCGAGCGGCGCAAGCGCGCAACCGCGATTCTCGACGAAGTCGGTCTCGAGGATAAATACGACCGACGCCCGGCCGAACTCTCGGGCGGGCAGCAGCAGCGCGTGGCCGTCGCGCGCGCAATAGTTTCGAGTCCGTCGATCGTACTCGCCGACGAGCCGACCGCCAACCTGGATTCCAAGACCGGCGGAGAACTCCTCCAACTGATGAAGGAGATGAACGAAAGGAAAAGAGTCACATTTATCTTTTCCACCCACGACAAGATGGTTATGGAATATGCCCGCAGGCTGGTGCTCATCAAAGACGGCCGCATCGCGGAAGACCGGATCAAAGAAAGCTAGGGTTTGCGCAGTGCCCCCTGCCCGCGCGACGAACGGATTATCCCGCCTTCTCTTTCCGCTGTCGGGATTATTTTCGCTCTGCATAGCGCTCCTCCCGGCCGCCGCTTTTGCCGGGACGGTAGATGAAGGAGTCGAGGCCGGCTCCGCCGAGCCCTGGTATGAGCACGTCGAGGCCGAATGGGGCGGACGAATCAGAGTGCGCGCGGTGGCCTCCTGGCCGGACGACGACTCATTTTTCAAAATCGTTGACACCGACACCAACGGGGACGCCAACGCCGAGCTCAGGCTCATGGGCAAGCTCGCTTTCGGCGACTGGGGATATTTCGAGGTGCATTACGAAAATGTTGTGACCGGCGGAGAGACGAGGGAGAAAATCGAGGAGATTAAGAGTCTTTTCCCCGCATTTTCGCGCGACGAGCTTCTGCCCGGCGATCCGATAGATGACGACCGCCGGCTGATGGATTTGACGAAGATATATTCCGAAAACGAGTCGCGCGTGGCCTACCACCGCCTCGACAGGCTCTCGCTGACGTTGCTGCCGGAGTGGGGAACCGTCCGCGTTGGCCGGCAGGTGATCACGTGGGGCGACGGCTTTCTGTTCAATCCCATGGACTTGTTCAATCCTTTCGCGCCGACCGACATCGAGAGGGACTATAAGATCGGCGACGACATGATAACCGCCCAACTTCCGGTGGAAAAGATTGGAGATTTCGAGTTCCTCTACGTCCCCCGGCGCGATCCTGACGATCGCGAAGTCGAATGGGACAGCCAGTCTTCCCTGGCCGCAAAACTTCATTTCGCGAGGGGCACCACCGAGTTCGACCTCATGGCCGCGCGACACTTTCGCGATCACGTGCTCGGTATCGGCGGGACCGGCTATCTCGGCGACGCCGCCTGGCGCGCGGACGCGACGTGGACATTTCTGCATGACGGACACGAGAGCGACGGCTACCTCTCGTTCGTGGTCAACATGGATTACTCGTGGGTGTGGCGGCAGAAAAACTTTTACGGGTTCGGCGAGTTCTTTTTCAACGGCCTGGGCGAGGACGACCCGGCAGACGCGTTCGCGAACCCCGACGTCATCGAGCGTTTCGAGCGGGGCGAGCTTTTCACTCTCGGCCGGACTTATCTGAGCGGGGCGGTTCAGGTCGAGCTGCACCCGCTGTTTAACGTCTACATGAGCGTCATCAACAACCTGAACGATCCCTCCGGAATATTTCAGCCGCGTGCGACATATGATTTCAGGGAGGATATGCAGCTCACATTCGGCGCCAACATAGCATACGGCGGCCACGGCACCGAGTTCGGCGGATTCAAAATACCCGGCACCGATCTGCTCACCGCGGCCCCGAACAGCGTATTCATGTGGCTGACATTTTACTTCTGACGACCGGCGCAAGTGTCGTGTCAACCGTATATTGTTGTTTTCAGCGAGCCGAGAAGCGGTTAACTGCAAGGCGCATGAGCGCAGGACTAGCCATAGCTAGTTCGAGCGAATGCAACACAGCAGATGACCGCTTATCGACTCGCCCGAAGGGAGTCCCGCAAATCGCCCAATGCTGCGTTGCAGCCACTTGAAATATGCTTTATATCCCCGCGTGTCTGCGCCTTGCCTTGGACAATTTGCGGGACTCTGAGGCCGACAATACACGGTTGACACGACACTAGAGCCGGTCTCCCGCCCAATGCGCCCTGTCTCCTTGCGGACATCATCCCGTGCTGTAAAGATGCGCCGTGTTCTCACGGTAACCGCTGCCGGAATGGTCCGATAGGATAATCCGGCGCCGACGAAAGAATCTTGTTGCAAAAGGATGGGCGGTTGCTGTATCGTGTTAGCACTCGCAACTAAGGCTTATCAGTCCGGGCAAATGGGGGGGACTTATGGCGAACGGCGAAGAAGCAAAGACCTTCTACGGCTGGTGGGTCGTGACTGCCAGTTCGATCATCATCTTCATCAGCACGGGTATAATCTTCTATTCCTTCACCGTCTTCGTAAAACCGCTGGAGGCCGAATTCGGCTGGAGCCGATCGATGATCTCTTTGACCGTGGCCGGTTGGGCGCTCGTTTACGGTTTTTCCGGGCCGCTGATGGGCGTCCTTATCCACAAATACGGCGCAAAGGTGGTCATAGCCGGCTGCGCCGCCTTCACCGGAATTTGCTACTTGTTCCTGTCGGGAATGTCACACATCTATCAGCTATTCCTTTTGATGGCGATTGTCGGCCTCGGCGCGGCGGGCGTGACGCTCATCCCCAACCAGACGCTTATCTCGAACTGGTTCGAAAAGCATCGCGGCCGCGCGATGGGGATCATGATGATGGGCATCGGTTTTGGGGGCCTCTGCTTTCCGTACTTCGCCAACTACATGATCGAATCGTACAGTTGGAGGACTTCATTCCGGGTTCTCGGGCTGCTGATACTATTCATAATAATTCCCGTCGCATTGCTTCTCGTGCGCACAAGACCGTCCGATATGGGATTGCATCCCGACGGCCTCGGCCCGGGCGGAGGGGACGGCGCCGATTCCGACGAGGATCAGAAACCGAAGGCCGTGGGGCTCCCCGTCAAACGCGCGCTCGGCACTCCTTCGTTCTGGCTGCTCTTTGTGGCGTTCACGATGTTGGTCTTCGGAGAGTCGGGGCTGACCGTACACCTTGTGCCTTTTCTCGATGACTCCGGCGTGCCGGCTCGGACGGCCGCGTTCTTCTGGGGG
>CBDUSG010000510.1:0-3289 GCA_965369575.1 uncultured bacterium
GATAATAGAAAACCACAATGGCCGTATCCGCGTCAGCAGCGAGGCGGGCTCGGGTACCACGTTCGTGATCTCTTTGCCGATCGCCGCCGCCGGATCGAAGGGGTAAATATGCCTGCTAAAATACTCGTCGTCGACGACGAAGCGAAAATGAGGCGAGTGCTCCAACTGTTTTTCGAGGAGAACGGCTATGCCGTCGACAAGGCTGAAAACGGGGAGGAGGCGCTTCAAAAGATCGGCTCTTTTCATCCCGACCTTGTCATATGCGACATCCGAATGCCTCGCCTCAACGGAATTGAGATGCTGCGCCGCGCCAAGCATATCTCCGAGGCTCTGCCGGTAATTATCATGACGGCATACGGAGAAGTCGAGACCGCTGTGGAGGCCATGAAGCTCGGTGCCGAAAACTACATAACCAAGCCGCTCGATATGGAAGAGCTGCGGATACTCGTCGGGCGGGCCATCGAAAAGCGGTCTCTGATCAAGGAAAACATACAGCTTCGGGCGGAACTGGACTCGCGCTATCGTCCGGGAAATTTTGTCGGGCACTCGGAGAAGATGAACGAGGTGTTCCGGCTCATCGATCAGGTTGCCGAGACGAACACCACGGTGCTCTTGACCGGTGAAAGCGGCACGGGCAAGGAGCTTGCGGCCCGGGGAATTCATTCCAGGAGCCTGCGCCGGCACAAGCCTTTCGTGGTTGTCAATTGCGCCGCGCTCTCGGAACATCTGCTCGAAAGCGAACTGTTCGGCCACGTCAAGGGCGCCTTCACCGGCGCCCACAGCAACAGGCAGGGCCGATTCGAGCTGGCCGACGGCGGCACGCTCTTCCTTGACGAACTTGCGCTCATGTCTATTCCCCTGCAGGGAAAATTGCTCCGTGTGCTGCAGGAGAAGGAGTTCGAGCCTGTCGGCGGATCGCAAACGATGCGGGTCGACGTACGTATTATCGGGGCGACGAACAAGGACCTTGCCGGACTCATGCAGAAAAAATCCTTCCGAGAAGACCTTTATTACAGGCTGAACGTCGTTGAAATCGCACTTCCGCCCCTGAGAGATCGGAAGGAGGACATTCCTCCGCTGATAGATCATTGTATCGCGAGGCTGAATCGGGAGCTGGGCAAAAATGTGACGACTTTTTCCGATGATATCATCGAGTTGCTGACCCGTTACAACTGGCCGGGAAACGTGCGAGAGCTGGAAAACGTTATCGAGCGCGCAATGGTCCTCGCCAAACCCGGCACACCCGGCATAGAAAACTTCCCAGTCCAAATAACGAGGCTGAGCGGCAAAGACGACGCGAGCAAGAGCCCCTTCGCAGACCTGAGACTACCCGAGGAGGGCCTCCCGCTGATCGAAGCGGTCGAAGAAATTGAGAAAAAGCTGATCGCCGAGGCGCTCGAACGCGTGGGCGGCAACAAGACCAGAGCCGCCGAGCTGCTCGGGGTCACCCGTAAAATAATGCGCTACAAGACCGAGAAATATGGGCTCGACACCACGAAGGATGCTTCGAAAAACGACTGATACTCGCGTCGGCCCTTTTGGGCCAGCTCTCTAACCTATGAAGCGATAAGGTGTTACGTAGGCATGATGCGACTGGAGGCACTTGAAAAGCGGGCGTTATTGCTCGCTCAAAAGCCCGACAACTTGAGAATTTCACGCTCCAGCGCCGCCGGATGAGATGCATAACACTTTGCCCATCAATAGCTTAAGCTTCGCGCAACTCGAATTCTCTTCAGTATCCTCGGTATTGGTACGATTGTTGCCATTATCTCCCATAGGTCGAAGTGTATTACACACCCCAACCGGTACCAGTTACATGCAGGAGAAGACGATGACGAGATCATCCATGGCGACGCTCGCGAACGTAGAATCCGGACAGGAATTGAAATTCGAACTCAACGGCCGAGTCATACACCAGAGTGCGACGATAGGTAAGGATGTCAGCCTGGGCAGGAAGGTAAAGATCGACGCATTTGCCGTCGTCGACGAGGGCGCGGAGATCGGAGCCGGCGCCCATATCGGCGCGTATGTATATGTCGGACCTAATGTTACGATCGGCGCTGGGTCTGTCTTACATCCGCATGTGACCCTTCGGGACAATGTCCGGATCGGGCGAAACGTGGTCATCAACTGCGGTTGCGTTGTTGGAAGCGATGGCTTCGGTTTTGCCCTTAATTCGGGCGTGAACCACAAGATACCGCAGGTAGGAACGGTTGAAATCGAGGACGACGCCTGGATCGGATCCAACGTGACAATCGACCGGGCGACGCTCGGCGTGACACGCGTGAAGCGTGGCGCCAGGATCGATAATTTGGCCCAAATTGGCCACAATGTCGAGGTCGGCGAGGAGACCGTCCTGCGGTCGCAGGTGGGTGTAGCCGGCAGCACCAGCATCGGCGCAGGCTGTCACATCGGGGAAAAGACCGGCATTTCCGGTCACCTCGAGATCGGCAACAACGTTGTCGTCCATCCCTTTTCAGGGATACATAAGGGGATCAAAGACGGCGAGAGCGTGATGGGGACCCCCGCCAAATCGGTGGAAAACGAGAAAACACTCCAGAAGATCGTGCGGGACCTGCCAAATCTCGTTCGAGATTTTCAACGCCTGAAACGCAAACTGAAGGGCGCGGACGAGTAAGGCGCCGACACTTTTGCTTAGATCGACCGGGCCGATCCTCCTTATGGGGGGTCGGCCTTTTTGCGTCTCTTTGGCCGATCGTTCAGGCAGGGCCGACTGTCCGCGAAATCGACTCCCGGCGGCCCGCAAGAACTCGCGCTCATTGTTGACATATCTCGGGCGTTAGTGTATATTTGAGCGCAATCCGCACGAATCGGCCGCCCTCGGATGGCGCCGGAGCTACCACCCCGATTTACATGAAGCGGCGGCTCACAAACGCGAATATGTTCGATTATTCATATCATATGAGAGCTTTGATAGCCGACGTCGCCCGCCGTTGCTCGGCCTTTGGCCATATCGATGCCGAGAGAGTTCTGGTCGGTATCTCACGATCTCGCAACAGAAAGAAGCACGGGCTCCAGGCGATGCTCATGCCGCTGAAATTCAAGGGCGGCCTCAAAACTGGCCGGATAGGCGACGAGGTCTACTATGAGATGCCCGAGCTCATGCACGAGGGCGCCGAGGTCCTATACGTGATATACTTTTGCCTGCCTCGATTCCACAATCTGGGATTTCGGGCGAAGATGACGACCATATTCCACGAACTTTATCATATAAATCCGGACTTCAACGGGGATATTCGCCGGTTTTCCGGCAGATTTTATGTGCATT
>CBDUSG010000511.1:0-3288 GCA_965369575.1 uncultured bacterium
AGCAGCACGCGGCCGCTCATGGGCTCTTCGAGGCCGATGAGGTGTCTCAGCAGATTGACTTCTTCGGCACTTAGGCGGCATACGAGCGCCAGCTGGTCGAAATCCGCCGCGCTCCTTTCCATCGCCCGCCTTCTTCGGACACTTCGCGAGACGGCTTCGTAAAGCGCGAACACCGCGACGAGGATCAGAACCGAGGCGAGCATCCACCTCAGCATTGCGGCGCTCGGCTCCGGGGGCTTGATGTACTCGAATACATCCTTGTAGTTGAGTCGAAGCGCTAATGGAAAAACGCGCATGCTCAGATACTCGTGCGTTTCTTCTGGCCCTGTTCCATTCTCGAAAGGTCGAGAATGAGTTCTGAAAGTGAAGAAAGCCGTTTCCGCGGCTTTTTCTTGAGCATGTCCATCACTACCCGGCTGATTTCCTCGGGCACCTGGGGGTTGATTGTGGTGGGAACCTCGACGATCGACATCTTCAGGTGTTTTTGCATGATTTCCTGCACGGACGTGCCGCGGATCGGCATGACTCTTGTAAAGAGATAGAACAGCACAACGCCGACCATGTATATGTCGCTTCGCTCATCAATCGATTTTTCCTTTATCTGTTCCGGCGAAAGATACCTCACCGATTCGACGCTCGTAAAACCGCGCCTTTTGCGCCATCGATTGAAAAGCTTAGAGAAGAAAAAGTCGGTCACCTTGACGTTGAGATCCGAATCCAAAAGGATGTTTGTGGACTTAAGGTTCTGGTGATGCAGTTTGAAATGGTGCAAGTACTGCATCGCCTTGAGAATCTGGATGGCGACGCCCAGCAGTTCCGGAAACGGGTGGGTCTGGTTGTCGATGTAGCCCTTTAGGTTCACGCCCTCGACGTAATCCAGAAGCATGAACGATTCGGTAAATTTCCCGATCAATTTATGGTGCGCAACCAAGTGCGGCGACTTGAATTGGGCCACTTTCTCGAAAGCCTGCTCGAAAGCGCGAAATTCGCGCTCACCGTCGAAAAAGTCCATCGGCAGGGCCTTGAGCGCGAACTTGCACCGCGTGTCCCGGTCCTCGACGAGGAAAACCCTGCTTTCCTGGGGATTCCCCACGACTCCGACGACCTCGTAGTTGTCAACGAATTTTTTCATCCAGCTCCCTGCAGGCCCGCTCCAAATCCGGCCGGCGATCCCAAGGCCGAGCGCGCCATATTTTTCCTGGTCCTACCCGACGAGCCGAGGATAAAGGTCGAGCAGGCTGGTTATGACCTCATGGTCGGCGTGTTTGCCGTTGTGTCGGTCGAGCATGATCGCCCTTATGCCGGCCCGCCTCGCGCCGAGCACGTCGGCATGGTATGTGTCGCCGACGTGGACCACGCGTGAGGGCCCGACGCCCGCACGCTCCAGCGCCAGCTCGAATATCTTCGGGGACGGCTTTTTCATACCGGCCTCGGCCGAGGCCAACATGAACTCGAAAAAATGGGCAAGGTTCAGGCCGCCGACGATCTTGCTGAGGCTCGAGTTCCAGTTCGACACTATCGCCAGCGAGAACCCCTCGGCTTTGAGCCGTTCGAGGGCCTCGAGAGTGTCGGGATACAGCTCCCACGCCGCCGGATCCGAGAAAAAGCCGTATATCTCCTCGAAGATGGTATCATGTTTCGCTTTCGGAACGCCCAGCCGCCTGAATATTTCGACGTCGTAATTCCACCACCATTGCCGATCCTCTTCGTCAGAGCAGAAAAAGTCGGCGTCGGGATCGTTCATCTCCGGAATCGCCAGATCTATCCACACGCCGCGCATGGCCTCGACCATCTGCTCTTTCGTTACGTCGGCGCCGTGCCGCGTGCAGACCTGATGGTAAAACGCCGACGGCGACGGATTCGCCGTGAACAGCGTGTATCCGGCATCGAGAAATACATAATCGTGCATCTTTTCACTCATGCTTTTGTTGCTCCTCGCCCATCGCGCGCAAGGTCGCGCCCTGCGAGATTCTCGACAAGACCATCGCCTCAAGCGCCTCGTAACGGGGGAATGTATATATCATGACGGCAAGGCTCACGGCCGCCGTCCCCATAAGGAAACCGATGCTTCCACTGACAAAAAACACGACCAATCCCAAGGTCGGAGGCGCGAGCGCCAAGGCGTTCGATATCATCTGCGCACGAGTATAGCTCATCCGAAACTGCATGGTATCGCCCCCGTCCGGAATCAGTTTTTCCGGCGAGAGCAGCGCTCTCCAAACCATCACGGCGGAGGCAAATGCGGCGATGGATATCCCGATGAATGCCGAGTGTATCAGGCTCGTAACGGGCCAGGCCGGCTCCGCGTCTTCGAACGAGCCGTTTTCTGTAAGTATCAGCGCAACCGCGACAAACAGAATCGGCTCGAAAAGCATCGCAAGATGCATGAACATTGCGGTCCTGTTTATTTGCCTAAGCTCATTCTGCAGTTTGGGATCAAGCAAGATCGCTTCCCATGGAATCCGCTCCGCTTCCCTCCGGCCAAGGGCGCCGCTGTAAAAACGGCTCGCCGGATACCACCTCGGCCTAAGCTCTTCCCTATATCCCCGGCGATACAGCACTCCGTCCGAGCCCGCCATAGTCTAACAGAATCTTATCCCCCCCGTCAACGCGGTTTTCGCGCTAATATTCGGTCAGTTCACGGCAGTTTGCAGCGCGAGTTTCTAATGAACCGATTTGCAAACGGATTCTTGGTCGTCGCCCTATTTTGTTCGGAGTTGACAGTCTTATGCGAATTTGTCATAATGACTGCGCCAAACGACCCGACGGAGATACCCATGGCCAGTTTCGAAGAGTTTCTTGATAAACAGGTCGAGGTGCGCTCGAAGGTGTGGCTCGAAGACGACGGCAACCCGCTCATGGGAGCGGGCAGGGCGCGGCTTTTGCGCGCGATCGAGCGGACCGGCTCAATAAATGCGGCCGCGAAAGAGCTGGAGATGGACTACCGCAAAGCCTGGGGCCTGATCGACAGCATGGAAAAACGCCTCAGTTTCAGGCTGGTCGTCCGCACGCGCGGCGGCTCGGGCAGGGGCACGTCGCTGACCGATGAGTGCCGCCGGCTGCTCGAACTTTACGAGGCATTCCAACGGCAGACGCAGAGCGCCACCGATCGTGAGTTCCGCGAGGTTTTCCGTCGCCCGAAGCGAGGGCGATCATGAGGTTCAGGTTGATCGCGGGCCTCGTCGCTTGCCTTACCGTGTTGCGCGGCGAGATTCCGGCCGCGGCAGCCGAAATCGAGGTTTTCGCGGGGTCGGCCTCCAAGCCGGCGACCGAGGAGATCGTCGCGCT
>CBDUSG010000512.1:0-3287 GCA_965369575.1 uncultured bacterium
CTAATTTCCCGCCTCCTTCTGCAATGTCCAAACGAGAGAAGATCGGGAAAATGAGGAGTTCTTGTGATCGGCCCCGTTCTCGACGCGGATTTTTAAGGGGACAATACGATACCCCGCGTGACATCCTCGCCCTCGAAGACTTTTTCGACGCCGGGCTCGAGTATGACGCCCGTCTCCAGCCTGACGATGAATCTCAAGATGTTGTCGAGTCGTCTCACGAATCGCTCGGTACCGGCGATCGCCGAAGCCGGCACGTAAAGCGCGTCACCGGCCACGAGCATCACATTTTGGCTGCTGTCGGCCTTTTTCAGGGCATCACTCAGGTTCAGAGTCGTAAGAACCGGATCGTCGGGGCCTCCCCTGACGAGAATGACTTCGTCCGTTGCGGCGTCGAGCGTGAAGCCCCCGGCCGTGGAAACGGCCTCGAGTGCAGACATGCCGTTAGGATTCTGGAACACTCCCGGCCTGACGACTTCGCCCAGTACGAAGATCTTCATGCTCTCGTAGGAGATGACATTTATCCCCACCTGCGGATCGACCAGATACTCGGAAAGCCCCTCGGCGACCTTGTCCCTGACCTCGAATATGCTCAGCCCGCCGACGTTGAGCGTCCCGATCAGAGGGTACGAAATCGCTCCCGTCGTCCCGATCTGCACCGTTCTGTCAAGGTCTCCGTTCCTCCAGACGGTTATCTCGAAGACGTCCCCGGGCCCCAGTTGCGCCTCCTCGAGGACAATGGGGGCCATCTCTTCGACGCTTACGGTCACGGAGGCGGTCTCGACCGTCGGCTTGGATTGGGAGGCGCACCCGCGGAGCGAAAGTAGGGCGAGCGAAACGATTGCAGCGAAAATGATATTTCTCACTTCGGGTCCTCGACTATTGGCTCTCTCTTGGCTCTCTCGCAACTCTCTCGTCAAATTTTGCAAAAAAAGAGACTCCCGGATATCAGGTCGTAAATATGCCGAATCGGCAAACTAAGTGGAATTTTATACCATTTGAGACCAAGACTGTCAAATCAGCCTCATCCTCTGTAAAAGCGGCCGGACAGAGTATGAGAAACGCCGGACGCCGCCCGCGTGCTCTCAGAAGATTTTCGGTTCCTCCCATCTGCCGTACACGTCGCGAAAAACGTCGCATATCTCGCCGAGGGTGGCCAGTGAGCGGGCGCATTCGATTATCCCGGGCATAACGTTGTCGGTCCCGCGCGAGGCGTCGGCGAGCGCCACGAGACTGCGTTTGACCTTGTCGTTGTCGCGGCTCTCACGCAGCCTGTGCAGGTTTTCCCTCTGGTCACGCTCGACGGACGGATCGATTTTCAGGAGTGGAATCTCCGTCTTTTCGCCTTCGAGGACGAAGTCGTTCACTCCGACGACCGTCCTCTGACTCGTCTCGATCTCGCGCTGGTAGCGTTTGGAGGAATCCGCGATCTCTTTCTGGAAAAAACCCAACTCGATAGCCTTCAGCACGCCGCCGAGCTTGTCTATCTGCTCGAAGTATTCGTACGCGCCCCGCTCCATCTTGTCGGTCAGGGCCTCGAGGAAATAGGAACCCGCCAGCGGGTCTATCGTGTTGGACACGCCGGACTCATGCGCGATGAGCTGCTGCGTGCGGAGCGCTATCCTTACGGCCTTCTCGGTGGGCAACGCGTAGGTCTCGTCCATCGAATTGGTGTGGAGCGACTGCGTGCCGCCCATCACGGCCGCCAGCGCCTGGTAGGCCGTGCGAACGATGTTGTTCTCCGGCTGCTGCGCGGTGAGGCTGCAGCCTGCTGTCTGAGTGTGGAACCGCATCAGCAGCGAGCGCGGATTCTTGGCCTTGAATCTGTCGCGCATCTCGCGCGCCCAGATTCGTCGGGCCGCTCTGAACTTTGCGATTTCCTCGAAGAAATCGTTGTGAGAATTGAAGAAAAAGGACAGCCGCGGCGCAAATGTGTCCACGTCGAGTCCGGCCTTTACACCCGCCTCGACATAGGCGAAGCCGTCGGCCAGCGTGAAGGCGAGTTCCTGCAGCGCGGTCGAGCCCGCCTCGCGAATGTGATATCCACTGATGCTTATCGTGTTCCATTGCGGCGCCTGCTCCGACGCGAACCCCATGATATCGGTTATGATCCGCATCGAAGGCTCAGGCGGGACGAGCCAGGATTTTTGGGCGAAATACTCCTTCAGGATGTCGTTCTGTATCGTTCCCCTGAGCTTTTCCGACTGCACGCCCTGCCTCTCGCCGACGACTATGTAGAAAGCAAAAAGGACGGCGGCCGGCCCGTTGATCGTCATCGAAGTTGAAACTTTATCGAGAGGAATGCCGTCGAACAGGACGCTCATGTCCTCGACCGAGTCGACGGCGACGCCGCAGCGGCCGACTTCGCCCTCGGAGAAGACATGGTCCGAATCGTACCCCATCAGCGTCGGCATATGGAACGCGACGGACAATCCCGTCTGCCCGTGGTCGAGGAGGAAATGATATCTCTCGTTCGTGTCGCGGGCGCTGCCCATGCCGGCAAACTGGCGCATCGTCCACAGCCTGCCCCGGTACATCGTCGGGTGCACACCGCGCGTGTACGGGAATTGACCCGGATAGCCGAGATCGCGGTCGTACTCAGAATCGGAGACATCCCGGCCGGTATATAACGGTTTCACCTCTTCGCCCGAAATGGAGGTGAAAGCGACGTCGCGCTTTTTCGATTTCTTGTACGCCTCCTTCCATCGAGCGCGACCGTTGGAATCTGTCGACATGCCTGCTTGCTCCTCTCAGCCAAAATTCCAATAGGCCGGTCCGCCAAGTGATTTCTCCGGCGGGGGCCATTATTTTATCGTGAAAAACACGGGGAACACATCCGAGAAGCTTATGTTCCGGATTCACTGAATTATAGCATTGCGCGCAAAGCCTTGTCTATCGGGATCGGAAACGGATATGCCGCGCGAGCGGTTCTCACATGTCGGCCGAGACGGCCAGGATCAGCTTGCCCTTGTGGTAGTTGTAGTCGCCCATCACGATGGTGCCGCCCTCGACGAGACGGAACTCGGTGTTGAGCACGTCGCGTGAACGTCCGCTGGTAGACTTCTCGACGATCTTAACCCTCATCCTGATGCGACCGGCCTCATACGCGAGCGGATAAATGCGCAGTTCGCGCAGCCCGGGAAGGGCTATCTTGGCCTCGCCGCCCATTGGGACCTTCCTCGGGACTTTCGAAACGAGCTTATATGTCGAGTACCGGAACGTTCCGTGAAATTGCTTCACGATATTCCTGATCTCGGAAACCTTGAAACGTTCGAGTGCGCCGCTGATCT
>CBDUSG010000513.1:0-3286 GCA_965369575.1 uncultured bacterium
GCGTGTCGAGCTTGAGCTGCTTCCCGAAAAGCGGGCGGTCCGCGCAGAGCCGATCTGGTACAGCGGCTCGACCCCGCCGGACGGGCTGCGGGGCGAGTGCGTTTACTGCGGTGACGGCCTGCCGCATCAGTTCGGCGAGGCGCGCGGCAAGATAGCCGTCATCGACAGCCGCATCCTTCTGCATTTCTGGCCGACCTATCGCTTTTTCAACAGCTACAAGGCCGCCGTCGGAGCCGGCGCGCTCGCTCTCGTCGTCGTCATAGACGCGCCCGGCGACCTGATTCCGATTTTCACGGCTGAAGAAGAAAACCACGATAATCCGATACCGGCGGTTCTGATAAGCCGTTCCGACGGCGCTCACCTGAAAGAGTGCATCGATGGCGGAAGCGCCGAGATGCGGCTGTGCGTGGAGGCCGAGGTGAGGATGTCGCGCACCGCGGATGTGGTGGGCACGCTGCGCGGCAAATCGGACGAATACATCATCGTCGGCGCGCATCACGACAGCATCTATCGGGGCGCGGTCGACAACGCGGGCGGCATGGCGGCGCTTATGGCGATCGCGGCCGAGTTGGCGGCAAGACCGGAGCCGCCGGAGAAGAACATCGTATTCGCCACGCACCCCGGTCACGAGTTGCTGATAGGCTCGCGCGAATTCATCAAGAAGCGAGCCGGCTTACTTGATAAGACAACCGCCTATATTACGCTCGACGGGATCGGCTGCGACAACTACGAGGAAATAGACGGCAAGATAGTCAAGACCGGCCGCGACGAATCGCGCGGCCTGTTTATATCGCGGAACCCGATCCTGGCGGAGATCATATTTCCGCTGGTGAAGGAGCACGGGCTTCTGTCCGCCGCGTTCCTTCCCGCCGATCTCATGTGCCCGAACGAGGACCTCGAGGGCCGCTTCCTCGAGGCCGGGGTACCGATCGTGGACATCATCGGCAAGCCGATCTGGTACCATACCGAGCAGGACACGCCGGACAAGTGTACGCCGGACCAATTGCTTCGCGGCACGCTGGCGCATCTCGAAATAATAGAGCGACTCGATGCGCGGCCGACGGCCGAAGTGCGCGCGGCGGAGGGGAAACTGTCCGATCCCATGACACTGATCAGGCCGGCGGCATCACACTCGAATCCGAAGATCGATTTTACCTATCTTCCCGACAACCCGAAGGCGGGCGAGCCGTCGCTGATCTATGTCGATTATTTCGAAGACAATGAGGGCATTCTCGTCGACATGAGCTGGGACGTCGGCGCCGGCATCGTCTCCAAGGGGCCGGTGTTGCTGCACGTTTTCGACTCGCCCGGCCCGCAAACCGTAAGCCTCACCGTGACCAACGACCTCGGCGCCAGGGGCTCGTGCGAGAAGACGATCATGGTCGGATAGGGTCGTCGATCCCTCCCATCGAAAAAGGCCAAGTTTAAGATTCCCCGAATCCGCGGCTAAGACGTAAGGCGGCGTCATTTTCCCCCAGTTTTTGGGAAGTGAGCATAGGCGCCATATCTGCGCCCCTTCCATGTTCTCGGGCAACTTCCCGCCATGGTCCGCTTGACTTGGGGGCGGAGCGTGCAATAACATAATCTCCGCGGCAGAGGACTCATTTGGAATACCGCCTTAGGCAGCGTAAAGAGGGGGAAACATTTCATGAAGACCGTTTTGCTGTCAACTCCCGTCACGCCTTATCCAATCCAGCCGTGGCACGACACGCCCACGGATATCGCCCGCCAGCGATTCATGAAGGGCCAGGGCATATTCACGAACGAGGGGCATATGCATCTGGTGGGACCCTTCATTATCGCCCAGAACATCTCCGTGCCCGCCACCGTGCTCGACCATCCCACGATGGAAAACTGGATCGACGAGATCAAAAAAGGATACGACTACGTCGGCATATCGTCGCTGACGCCGAACATGGAGAGCGTAATCGAAATGTGCCGGATGGTGCGCAAGCACTCGCCGAAGAGCGAGGTCATCCTCGGCAGCTTCGCCGCTCAGAGCTTCGGCGCATATTATCCCGAAGAGGAATGGAAAAAGCTGATCGACCACGTCGTGCTCGGCGACGGCGTGCGCTGGTTCCGCGAGTTCCTGGGCGACGACGTCAATGCGCCGGTCAGGCAGCATTTCCTGCCTCGCTGCGCGTTCGGGTCGCCGCCCTGGCTCAACCGCTGGCCCGAGGGCGACGTGGCCGCGCTCATCGCGGCGGTCGGTTGCGACCGCGGCTGCGACTTCTGCACCACGACGACGCATTTCGGCGGCAAACGGCACTTGCTCGTGTCGCCCGAGCAGGTCAAAGCCGAGATAAAGATGTGGCAGGCATATAAACCAGGCGTCCGCTTCATAATGTATGAGGAAGACCAAGACAAGGAGTTCATCCTCGAGCTGGGGCGCCTGTTGCGCGAGGATCAGGAGCTCGACTTCAGGCAGTTCGCGATCACGATCCTGACCAGCATCAACACGCTCTCGACTTACGCCGACCTGGACGACCTCGCCCACTGCAACGTCGGCAGCATCTTCATCGGGCTCGAATCCAAGTTCGCGCCCGACGCGGGATACGGCAAAAGGGTCGGCGACGCGAAAGAAATTTTCCTCGAACTCCACAGTCGCGGCATAAGCACTACCGTAGGCTGGATGGCCGGCTTCGATTTTCACACGCGCGAGACGATGGAGGAGGATTTCCAGTATTTCCTCGCGTGCGAGCCGACTACGGCGCAGCTCACGCGCGTGACGCCGTATCCCGGAACACCGCTTTACAACCGCCTGAAAGAGGAGGGGCGAATCAAGCCGTTCAAGTGGGAGGACGTCAGCTTTTACGGCGGCGGCATGATCCACAAGCACCTCTATGAGCACGAGATACTGGAATACATCCGCGAGGGCGACAAGCGGCTGCTGCACACGTGGGGGCCGAGCGTGCTGCGGATGCTCAAGCTGCAATTCGACGGCTACGAGCGCTACAAGGATCGCGACGACGAGCGGTTCCGGCAGATCGCCGCGCGTCACGGGCAGATAGCATTCCAGGGATACGCGTTCCTTGCGACGCTCGAGCGCTTCGCTCCGAACGGCCGCATCAGGAAGATGGTCAAGGAAACCGAACAGCGCTGGAAGCAGCACTTCGGCGAGCCCTCGACCTTCATGAAGGTCCAGTCGAAATATACCGAGACGAAGGCGACGTGGGCGACACTGAAGGAGATCGTCGATCCCGCGAACCGCCACATCAAGATTCCGCCGGCCAAGCGCTATCACTATTTCGGCAAGGATATCAAGGACGACGGCAGCCTGCCGTAT
>CBDUSG010000514.1:0-3285 GCA_965369575.1 uncultured bacterium
TAGTACCCGAAAGCGAGCTCGAGGCCGTCATCGACGCGATCATTTCCTCGGCCCGCACGGGCAGGCTGGGCGACGGCAAGGTATTCGTATCCCCCGTCGAGGAAGTAGTGAGAATCCGCACCGGTGAGCGCGGCAAGGAAGCCATATAGCCGTGTCCGCCGCGCCGGACTCTGCCGCTAAGCGTCCCGTTCAAAATTCGATAGCAGGATGAATACACAAACGAAATCAGAAGGGAACCAACAGATATGACCCCGAAAGACGTATTGAAAATGGCCGAAGAAAACGGCGTCGAAATGGTGGACCTCCGGTTCATGGATTTCCCGGGACTCATGCAGCATTTTGCCATTCCCGCGAACAAGCTGGATGAGGACCTCTTCGAGGACGGCCTCGGCTTCGACGGCTCGAGCATTCGCGGGTGGAAGGCCATCCACGAAAGCGACATGCTCGTCATACCCGACCCTGCAACGGCGCTGATCGACCCGTTCTACAAGGCCAAAACGCTCGTGCTGCAGTGCGACATCGCCGACCCGATCACGCGCGAGCGCTACAGCCGATGCCCGCGCTACATCGCGCAGAAGGCGGAAAACTATCTTAAATCAACCGGCATCGCCGACGTAGCGTACTTCGGGCCCGAGGCCGAATTCTTCATCTTCGACGACATCCGTTTCGACCAGAACGCGCACAGCGGATATTACTTCATCGATTCGGACGAGGGGATATGGAACTCCGGCCGCGTCGAGAATCCCAACCTCGGATACAAGCCCCGTCACAAAGAAGGATACTTCCCGGTGCCTCCGACCGATTCGCAGGAGGACATACGGGCCGAGATGGTGATGACCATGATACAGTGCGGCCTGGACATCGAGGCCGAGCACCACGAAGTGGCCACTGCCGGTCAGGCCGAGATCGACATGGTGTTCGACTCGCTGCTCAAGATGTGCGACGGCCTGATGCTGTACAAATACATCATCAAGAACGTCGCCAAAAAGCATAATAAGACGGCGACGTTCATGCCCAAGCCGCTCTTTGAAGACAACGGCAGCGGCATGCACACGCACCAGAGCTTGTGGAAAGACGGCAAGCCCCTTTTCGCCGGAGATAAATACGCGGGCCTGAGCGACATGGCGCTGCACTACATCGGCGGCTTGCTCAAGCACTCGCCCGCTCTTACCGCCCTGTGCAACCCGACCACGAATTCGTTCAAGCGCCTGGTTCCGGGTTTCGAGGCGCCGGTCAACCTGGCCTATTCGAGCCGCAACAGGAGCGCGGCGGTGCGCATACCGATGTACTCGCCGAGCCCGAAAGCCAAGCGCGTAGAGTACCGCCCGCCCGATCCGGCGTGCAACCCTTACCTCGCGTTTTCGGCCATGTTGATGGCGGGCCTGGACGGCATCCAGAACAAGATCGACCCCGGATCGCCGCTCGACAAGAACATTTACGACCTGCCGCCGGAGGAGCTCGCGCAGGTGGCATCGGTCCCCGGCACGCTCGAGAAGGCGCTCGACGCCCTCGAAGACGACTGCGACTTCCTGTTCAAGGGAGATGTTTTCACGGAGGACGTCGTGAAAACCTGGATCGAGTACAAACGCGAAAACGAAGTCGACGCGCTCAGACTTCGGCCGCACCCATACGAGTTCTTCCTGTACTACGACGTGTAGACGATCAGCATAAAAGCGCAACGGCCGCCCGGAGAGCTTTCCGGGCGGCCTTTTTTTGCAGGATGACTTTTCCGCGCAGGGCGGAATCTATTCCGGTTCGGACCCATGCGGAGTTTCCGCGGGGCTCGCGGGCGAAGGGCCGGCGGAGTCATCGAGTTTTTCGTGCACCGAAAACATCTCGAGTTCCGCCCCTTCGGCTTCATCCCTCTCGATCGCCCCGAGGTTGCGGCCGATCAACGCATCGGCGGGACCCAGCCGCTCGGCCTTTTCGAGGACGGTTCGCGCCTCATCCGCCAACCCGAGCGTGAAGTATGCGCCGGCAAGATTGTTGAGAACCGGCGGCGAGGTCGGCGCCAGATCCAGCGAGCGCAAGTATTCGCCAACGGCTTTATCGTAGGCGCCGCTCTCATAGAACCTGTTGCCGCGCACGAAGAGCGCCCGGGCCTCGACCGCCGGCGAGCGACCTTGTTCGAACGACTGCCCGCTCCCCTCGCGTTCGTCCGCGGCCGACAGCACATACTCCGTTTCGGCCAGCAATTGCCTCGCGGCCTCATTGTCGGGCTGCAGATCGAGCGCTCTCAAGAGCCGCAATCGAGCCTTTTCGTATTCACCCGTCCCGAAACGCGCGGACCCCAGGCCGATGAGCGCCTCGACGCTGTCGGGGACCGAATCGAGCGCGCGCGAAAATGCATCGGCGGCCTGCTCGAATGCCCCCCTCGAAAGATAGACCCTGCCGGCCGCGCTCAGGGCCTCTGACCGCCGAGCCGGATCGAGCGCGGATTCCAAGGACTCTCCGCCGTCTCGGGGCGCCGCTTCCATAATCGTTTCGAAGGGTTCGGCCCGCAGCAACAGCTCGGCCAGGCGCCGCTCTACATCGATCGCGGTGGGATCGGCCTCGAGGGCTCGTGCGAAATGTCTCCGGGCCGACTCGAACTCTTTAAGCTCCATGTACGTCAGCGCGATGTTATTGTTTGCCTTGAAGTTTCCCGGATCGATCTCGAGGGCCCGTTTAAACTCTTTTTCGGCGCGCTCGTACTCGCCGTTCGCATAAAGGGCGGCGCCGGCGTCGATATGCCTTTTTAGCGACTCGACGGTCGCCGGGCGATATGTCTTGTATCTCGTGGCCAGGGACTTCGTGAGAGACCGCAGGTTGACTCGCGCGTTCTCGTGATCGGGGTCTAATTCGAGCGCCCTTTCGAATGCATTCGCCGCCTCCTCAGGCATTTCGGCCAGACGATAGGCCGCTCCGAGATTGTTCCATACGTCGGGGTCCTCCGCCTCGGCCTCGAGGGCGCTGTGATACATCTTGATGGCGCGCGGATACTCCTTCCCCGCTCGATACACGAGACCGAGATTGTAGAAAAGATGCGGGTAATCGGGGTCCGCCACTCCCAGCCTCTCGAACGCAAGCAGCGAGTCATCGACTACCAGAAGGCCTTTCTGTCCGAGGAAGGCGCGAACGTACTCGCGGACCTCTCGCGCGTCTGCTACGAGAAGCGCACGACGTTCTTTGGAGACAATGAACGGATGTCGGCTTTCACGGAAGGGAAGCGCTGGGTCATGCTGTATATCAGGGAACTGATTGCCGCGAACCCGGACGGGACCGAACCAGTCACAGCACTCACGG
>CBDUSG010000515.1:0-3280 GCA_965369575.1 uncultured bacterium
GTTGGAGACCCAAGCCGCCTTCGCGCCGTTTATGACCCATTCGTCGCCGTCGAGCCTGGCGCGCGTGTCGAGGCGAATTTTCGGGATTCCATCCCTCTTCGAGCCGACATACGTCTGGTCGCCGCCGCCGTGTGCGGGCTCGGTGATCGCCCAGCATCCGACGTATTCGGCTTTCGTGTCGTCGCGGAACGGGATTACGTGTTCCTCGATCACTCCCGGCGAGCCGAACATGGCCGCAAACGCAAACGGCATGCTGCCGGCGCCCATGCAAATGGAAAGTCCGGCGCTGCCCCAGCCCATCTCTTCGCCGATGATGTTCTGCTCGATGGGCGAGAGGTTGAGCCCGCCCAGTTCCTCGGGCAGGGCGCGCGTGTGATAGCCCAGCTCGCGGCTCTGCCTGATGACGTCCCAAAGCACGGAGTCCTTTGCGATGACGTCGGCGGGGTCCGCCAGCTTGTCGAGCTTCTCGGCGGCGGGGCGCATCACTTCGGCCGCGAACTTATGCGTCTGCTCCTTCAGAGCGAGCTGCTCGCCGGTGAGGTTCGGGTTCAGATCGAGAAACATGGATCATTCTCCTTTTTTGTGATTTGCTTTTTCCCTTCGGAGATGAAACTAAATCACGGATTCATGGATCGGTGGAATCGGCCGCCATATCCGCACGATATACGGCGCCCATGGCGTTCGTCCGGCATATTATTTCAGCGCCAGATGAGCCTGGCTTCGGATCACGCGCGGGATGATGTCCTCGGGCCGCATGGTGGCGTCATCGAAGCACGACTGGCGCACGGCCTCCTTGAGCGCCCCGAAATTTGAAAGGGCCACAGCCTCGACGTCGACGTCTCTGACCAGTCCCATCTCTTTGCCGTGCCGAAGAATGCGGCCGATCTCGCCCACCATTCCTGCGCTGAAAACGTTGGATTCGTTCGTAAAGTCGGAACCGATCGTCGCTGCCTCGGCGATAAACAGCCGCATGAAGTCGCCGTGGGTACGGATGTGCTCGAGAAGGAAGCCGGCTATTCGGTCGGCCATCCTCAGCCAGTCGTCCTCCGTCCTGACGGATTCGAGGTCCACGCCGAACAGGCCGGATATCATTCCCCTCCTGTAATCACTCAACAACTCGGCGAAAATGTCGGCCTTGTTCTTGAAATACAGGTAAAAGGTCCCCTGCGTCACGCCTGCGGCGGCGACGATATCCGATATCGTCGTTGCAGGATATCCTTTTTCTCCGAAAATTTCAAGCGCGGCGCCGAGGAGTTCCCTGCGGGTGGCCTCGCGCGCCACCTCAGCCGCTTTTGTACGCGCCATTCGGTCCTCTCCGGTCAGCTCACGGCCGCGGCCGGCTCGGGCTCGTCGAACACTTTGTACGGAGCCGGCTCTTCGGGCCCCCGCCCGGTTTTCATCAACGGGACCGGCCCGCGCTCGGGATCGTAATACGTGCGCCGGATGGGCGGGTCGAACGCTTCCTCCGATGCGGGCTTTTTGAGGTCCTCGATTCGCTGCTCGATGAGGCCGCAGAAAGCTTCGGACAGAACCTTTTTCTCCTCTGAGGGCTCGCCCAGCAGGCTCAGGTATCGCTCCTGCGTCTCCCTGACCTTTTTGCGGACGACGTCGCTCGGCGCGTACCTGGCGACGGCCTCGAGAAGCGGATAGCTTCTTTCGCAGCGCTCGGCGAAGAATTCCGCCTTTTGTTCGCGGAGCAGCGGCCGCGAGGATTGGCTGCAGGTCTCGTAGCCGTTCAGGTTGATCTGGAACGAGCGGAACAGGCTGGGCCCGTTGGTTTCGTAAAGCTTCTCGTGGGCCATCTCGAAGTATTTTCTCAATTCGCCGGGGGCGAAGTTTTTCGCAATGAACGTGGCTTCGTTGCATTGCTGCACGTCGTTGAAGGTCATGTTCGGGTACATCCGGCCGGCCTTCTTCATCCGCTTATAAAGCTCGGTGCCCGGGCACGCGGTCAGGAACGTCATTTGGTAAGTGGAAGGAGCGAGGTCAACAAAGAAGTCTATGTCTTCCTCGATATTGTCCGGCGTGTGGAAGTCCCAGCCGAGCACCATCGAGGCGGTCGTTCCGATCCCGTAGTGTTCCATCGCCTCGAACGTGGACTTGACGTCGTCGCAGGTCCGCTTTTCGATGTTGTGCTCGGAAGTGATGACGTCGTCGAGGCCGGATTCGACGCCCACCCAGATCGTGTCGACCCCGAGCTCGAGCAGGTCCTCCATGCTGTAGTCGGTGATCGAGCGCAGGTCGCCGAAGCAGAAATAGCTGAGCTTGCGCAGGCCGAACTCTTTGTCCTCCTGGATCAGCCTGCCGAGTTCGCGCACGTATTCGGGATTCAGCAGCAGGTCTTCATCCATGATGGAGGTCGAGGTGGCCTTGCCGCCGTTGCGACGGCAGTTATGCTTGAGGGCCTCGAATGTCTCTTCGGGACTCATGACGTAGATTTTCTCTTTCTTGAACATGGCCGACGTGCAGCAGAACTCGCAGCCGTTGGGGCACCCGAGCGCGACCAGCGTCGTTCCCATGGACCTGTCCGCAGCGCCCTCGACCCCGGGAAAGTAGGCCGATCCGCGTGGAAGGTATTTCTGCGAGATCGGCCTGTCCACCGGCTCGTCGCCGATGATCCTGCGCATGAAGCGCGCGCCTTCCTCTTCGCAAAAGTGATCCGTCTCCTTCAGGATATATGCGGAATCTTCGCCCGTGTCGCCGGGAGGGGGGTCGTCAAGGCCGAGGACGCCGTAGCCGCCGATGACGATCTCGGTGCGGGGGGAAATTTCCCTCGCCATCCGCATCATGCGGGCGACTTTGCCGATGGTTATGGAAATGAGCTGGATGCCGAGGTAGTCGTAGCCTTTTCGGAGTTCCTCCTCGAAGTCCTCTATGTGCGGATACTCCAGCACCGTCGTCCTGGCGTTGATGTTCTCCGCGATCAAGTACAGCGCGTGGCAATGGGCGTGCGATTTCAGCGTAAACGGTCCCTGTCCGCGCTGCAGACGCGATTCGAGGATATCGTACTGATTTTCGCCCCACGCCAGGTCATATGGGCCGTAAGCATTGCTTAAAAGCACGGTTTTCATGAGTTCCCCCTCGCATTCGTATCAACCGTCATATTGTTTGTTTTCAGCGAGCCGCCCTGTGGGGGGCAAGTTGCCCCCCACACCCCTCCATGAGATGCTACGCATCTCTTCTTTTACATTGGCCGCGTCGGCCTGTCGTAAGGATATTGTTTCATGACCGGCCTTCCTGATTCAGTCTCAGTAAGAACCTGTCCCATGCGACTCAAACA
>CBDUSG010000516.1:0-3278 GCA_965369575.1 uncultured bacterium
CACCGATCTTGCTCGATGGGCCATAACAATGCCAGAAATCGTTGGCTGCCAGTTAGGTCGGCAACGTCAGGGGGATACTTAACATGTTTTCAAACCCAAAATCAACAATAGGCATCGATCTCGGCACGCATTCGGTCAAGGCCATTCAGCTTTCCAAATTCGCTGAAGGCGCGAGGATCGACAGGGCCGTTCTGCTGAGGCTGGAGAGCGATGGCTCCGAGGAACAGCAGATGGAGGCGACCATCGGCGCAATGAGGATGATCGCCGCCACCTTCGATGCCAAAAAGGCGATCCTGGCCGCGGCTCTTCCCGGCGAGGACAGTTTTATACGATACCTCCGCTTTCCGAAGATGCCGCCGGAAGAGCTGCAGAGCTCCATCGAACTCGAGGCCGACCAGAACCTCCCGTACGACCTGGCAGAGCTTTCGATGGACTCGATCGTTCTGGAGGAGGTGACCGAGCGCAGCGAAACCATTATTAAAGTGCTGCTGGTAGCGGCCAAAAGCGAGGTGATCGACCGCACGCTCAGCTACTTCCGCACCGTCAACCTGCAGCCCAGCATCCTGGGAGTTACCACGCTTGCGATAGCGGACGCATACGAGGCCAATAACGGATTCAGGGAAGACGAGACCGTCGCTCTCATCAACATCGGCGCCTCGTCGACGAACATCCACTTTTGCCGCGATGGAACATCAAATTTCACGCGCGACATATCGCGCGCCGGCAGGGACCTGACCGTGGCCATTCAGAAGCTCTTGAAAGTCGACTACGCAGAGGCCGAGAGGATGAAGATAGATTACGGCAGCGGCGGCTCCCTGCAGGGTTCGGGCGACATGCTCGATACACTGCAGATGGACGGCCCCGAAGATGAGTCCGAGGGCTCTGAGGAACCGGGTTACGAGGACGCGACGACCGAGCCCATGGGACAGGAAAGGTCCGATGACGCCAGCCGTATCGTGAACGCGACACGGCCCGCCCTAAGCCGTCTCATAGGCGAGATCAGAAGGTCCATAGACTATTACGAAAAGCAGCTGTATGAAAAGAGCGTGGACAAGCTCGTCCTCAGCGGGGGCTCCGCGCTGTTTCCGGGACTGGATCAGTCACTGGCCGATGCGACCGGCGTGCCGGTCGAAATAGTCAATCCGGTGCAGTCGTTCATTGTCGAGGAGGGCTCTCCGGCGGTGGCCGATCTGATGCAGAACAGGGCTCAGTTCAACGTGGCGGTCGGACTGGCCGCGAGGGGGCTTGCGGCGCTATGATCAATGTAAATCTGCTTCCCAAAGACCTCATTCCGAAAAAAAGGAATTTCATTCCTTATATACTCGTAGCAGGGCTCGCGGCCGTGCTCTTCGTCTGGTACGCCGGCAGCCTTGCGACCGCTTCGCTCAAGCTCTCGAGGAGCCAGGCGGAGCTCGCATCGCTGGAGGGCAGCATAGCCGAGCTCCAGGATGTCGTCAACCAGGTCAAGCAGCTCGAGCAGGAAAAGCTGCTCGTCTCAAAGAAGGAACAGGCAGTCGAACAGATCATGTCCGGACGCACGGTATGGTCGCATGAGCTCTACGTGCTCTCGGGCCTCGTGCCCGAGGGGGTGTGGCTGGAAAAGATAAGCATCAGCAGCCGCAAGCGCCCGGTCACCGTTGAAGTCCCCAACCCGAACCGCGGCACGGGCCAGCCGCCCACGATACGGAAAACCGTGATCCAGTCCTTCCCGGCGCTCCGAATAACGGGTTTTGCGCTTTCGCCCCAACGCGAGAAGGGGCTGAGCCATATCGGTTCGTTTATCCGTAACATAAAGAATAGCGAGGTATTTTCTCAGCGTTTCGTCGCACCGGAGATGCGCTCCATTAAAAGGGAGGGCTTCAGGGAGCAAACGGTGATGAAGTTCGTCATGGACTGTGAGATCACCGGCTGAAAGGCGGATTGGCAATGGATTTCTTCAAGGACAGGGTAATATCCAAGGTTGACTGGATCATCATAGGCGTATCGCTGTTTCTTCTCGTCGTGGTCTCGGTCCTGTACTTGCTCGCCGTCGGCTTTATCGGCGAGCAGATCAGGCAGACAAACACTCAGGTGACCGAGACGCAGACCAAGCTGAATGAAACCCGTGCGACCGCGGCCAAAAAGGACGGCCTGCTCGAGGATCTTCGAGAAGTGAGGATGAAGATAGCCAGCTTCGAGGGCATGCTCCCCACACAAAAAGAGGTTCCCAGGCTGCTGAATCAGTTTCAAAAGATCGCCGAACAGAGCGGCGTGAAGTACAGGTCCATCACTGCGGAGCCGATAGACGAACAAGCGCTTTACGTGCGCATTCCTTTCAAGGTGAGGGTGGAAGGAGCATACCCTGAGGTCGGCGAATTCCTGAGGAGCCTCGAGTTCGGGAACCGGTTCATCAAAGTGGAAAACATCGAGATCGGGCCCGAAAAGAAAGGCCAGAGCGAGGCGATCTTCGTCATCAGCACTTATATGTTCGTGTCCAAAGGTGTCGTGAGCCAGAGCGGAGGCGCACAGTCATGAAGATGGATAAGAAAACGATAATAGCCATCGTGCTGGGAGTCATGGCACTGGCTGTCGTCCTATACCAGTTCAGGGGAATCTTCTCCTCGGGCAAGGGCAGAGTCGCCAGCGTCGCTCCACCGAAGCCGGCGCCCGCCGCCGCTCCTGTGGCGGCGACCGCGGCGAGCGAAGCCGAGCCCATGCCGGAAAAAGGTTATGCGGCTGTTATCTCGAATGTTAAGGAAACCGACCTCGCCTTCGGAAGCCGCAGGTTCAAAAACCCCATGACGGCTCTCGTCCAAAAAGTCGAGCGCACCCGGCCCAGGGTTACGGGGCCCGCCACCAGGGTGACCGCCGCCCGGACGGAGGCGCTCGCCATGGGCTACAGTATTGAGGGAATAGTCTGGAACGGAGTCAGCCCGCTTGCCTTGGTCAACAACCAGGTAGTCGGCATCGGGGAAAAGCTGGAAGACGGGGAATTGATAACGGAAATCACCCGGGACACGGTAAGGTTCACAAGAGATGGTCAGAAATTCTACTTGGTCCTCAGAGAGGAGTAGGTGACAATGGGCAGCCTCAGCAGAGAAAAGAGATACCGTTTCCTCATCACATCAATCGCAATGATCCTATTGGTCGGCCTGCTTTCTCCGCCGGCGACGGCGAACAGCGTCTCCGAGCGAAAGCTTAGGCGGTTGGAAACGCTGGGACTCGACATCCAGGACCCGACGATCGTCAAAGCCGCGGGGGAGGCCAATACGCTGTACTCGGTCGATGTCGTGCCCAGC